>DNHM01000314.1:4831-8329 GCA_003485885.1 Acidimicrobiaceae bacterium | reverse complement strand
AACGGGGCATCATTGTTGCCGATACCAAGTTCGAACTGGGCCATGTGAACGGTGAGTTGGTCGTCGCCGACGAGATGCTGACGCCCGACTCATCGCGTTTTTGGCCCGCAAACGAGTGGGTACCCGGGTCGACCCCACCGTCGTTCGACAAACAACCCGTGCGCGACTTCTCCCAAACGCTCGACTGGCCAAAGACCTATCCGGCTCCCACGTTGCCCGTCGAGGCACTCGAAGCAACCACAACCCGATACATCGAGGCCTATGAACGCATCACCAGGTTGACGTTCTCTGACTGGCCCGGTGCCGCGTGATACAACTCACTTAGTGGACCACCGGGGCAGTGGTACCGCGCACCACCAACATGGGTGGGAGCACCTCGTGCGCAGTAGTGGTACGACCACATTCGATCCGTTCGACCAATAGTTCCGCGGCTCGTGAACCCATTTCGTGGACTGGTTGATGGATGGTCGTGAGACCCTGCGCCCCGTGACCGACATACGACGTGTCGTCGTACCCGACAACCGATATCTCTGATGGCACCCCGATACCGAGCCGATTAAATTCAGAAATCATGCCGAGTGCATTGAGGTCGTTCGCTGCAAACACCGCGGTTGGGCGGTCTGACAGACCCGCAATCGTGGTCGCAGCCTGCTGGCCCGACTCATAGGTGTAATCAGCCACGATCACATCGATTTGTGAACCCAAACCCACACGCTTCATTGCTGCGGAATAACCAGCTCGTCGGCCTGAAGCGCTTGCGCCCTGGCCTCCATCGACGTGCAAGATACGTTCGTGGCCTAGTTCGACAAGATGATCGACGACCAGCGTCGCTCCGTTGGACTCGTCGTTGTTCACCGTGTCGACTTCGGACGCAGGCGCCTCAAACGACACGAGGACCAATGGAATGTCGGCGGTCGCCCGATTCAGGGCAGAAATATCACCACGCGCTCCAACGGCAATAGCACCGTCGACTTGCAGCGAACCGAATGTGCTCAACGCATCGGCAGTACGTGTGGCATTGCGTGCGCCATTGGCGATGAGTACGTGATACCCAGCGCCGTCGGCGTGTTGTTCGATACCTTCGACACAACGAGCGAAGAACGGGTGCAGGTCATCGATGACGACACCAAGTGTCATCGTGCGGCCACGAGCCAGGTTGCGAGCCAGCCGATTCGGCCGGTAGTCAAGTAACTCAGCTGCCTCAAGAACTGCGGCCCGGCGGGCCTTACTGACATTGGGCGCATCTTGGAACACGAGCGAGACCAGTGAGCGAGACACACCCGCTTGTCGGGCTACGTCTTCCATTGTTGGCTTGGACACACTGAAAACCTACAGGAAGTTGTTGACATCCATGTTGCAGTGGTGGCACGCTGCATAGGTTGTTGGAGCGCTCCAATTCGGAACGTTCAGGTACAGCTAGGGGAACAACGTTGACGAGGTCATGCTGTGACCGGTCGTTGCACTACGCCTTTGGGTGTTGCACATGATCGACCAGATTGCTGCTGCCCCAATTTCTTGGGGCATATGTGAAGTGCCTAATTGGGGTGTGCAATTGCCGCCTGAGCGGGTGCTCACCGAAATGGCAGAACTCGGCTTCACCCAAACCGAGGCAGGTGCGGCTGGTTACTTACCCGACGACCCTTCGGAACTCACGGCAGTGCTCAACAGTCATGGCCTAAACCTGCTCGGCGGCTTTGTGCCACTCGTCTTACACAAACCTGAAGAACGCGCCGCAACCATTGCGGCAGTCCACGAGACCGCGACCATGTTCCGCGATGCCGGGGCGATCTACTTTGTTACTGCAGCCGTGACGACGTGGGACTGGGCACCGCGTGAAGAACTTTCCGAAGCCGAGTGGCAGCACTTGTATGAAATGCTTGACTTGGTCGAAGACCTGGTTGGCGCCTACGGCCTGGTGCAGGCGGTACATCCGCACATCCAGACGGTAATCGAACAAGCCGACGAGGTTCAACGGGTGCTCGATAACACCCGGGCAGGCTGGACCTATGACACCGGCCATCTGCTCATCGGTGGCTACGACCCGATCGCGTTTGGTCGCAACTACACCGATCGCATCCGTCACGTTCACCTCAAGGACGTCGTCCTTGAGCTAAGCAAGCCGGTTATGACGGGCGACCAGTCGATTATGCAGGCTGTGCAGGCCGGCATGTTCTGCAATCTGGGCGCCGGCGATGTGGCAATTGATGAAGCTGTCCAGATCATGGTCGACAGCGGGTTCGAGGGCTGGTACGTCATCGAACAAGACGCAGCCATCGAAGGCGAAATGCCTGCTGTTGGAGCCGGTCCTGTGCTCGATATAGCCGCTAGCCTCACCTATCTCACGAGCTTGCCTACCGGGCAAGCTCACGTTCGCGTAAACAACAATGAGGGGAACTCATAATGAAGCGATTTAAGTGGCTCACGCTGCTTCTAGCATTCGCACTTTTCGCTGCCGCCTGTGGTGGTAGTGATAGTGACACCACCGAGGCAGCTGACGACACGCCAGCTGCATCAGACGATGCAGCCGCAGATGATGCCGCTGTCGAGGAAGAGGAAGACGTCGCCCTAAGCCAGGGCAGCGACCTCACCTTCCACATGATCACGCATTCAGACGACGGCCCATTCTGGTCTGTTGTGAAGAAGGGCGCCGAAGCAGCAGCTGCTGACGTTGGCGTCGAATTGGTGTGGATGCCGGGCAACAATGACCCCGGTCAAATGGTAATCGACATCGAAACCGCGATCTCTGACGGCTCAGACGGCATTGCATCGTCGCTCCCTAGCCCAGACCAGCTGGTCGGCCCACTGCAAGAAGCAGTAGCCGCTGGCATCAACGTGTACACCTTGAACTCAGGTGTAAATGACTACAACGAGATCGGCGCGACCACCCACGTTGGTCAGACCGAATTCATCGCTGGCCAGGGTGCGGGTAACCGCTTCAACGCAGCGGGCGCAACTCACGTACTTTGTGGTCGCCAAGAACAGTCAAACGTTGGCCTCGACGAACGTTGTGCTGGCCTCGAAGACGCCTTCAGCGGCACCGTGACCAACGAATTCGTTGGCCTCGATGCAGACCAGACCGAACAGATCAATGGCATCAAGGCCATCCTCGAAGCCGATGAGTCCATCGACGGCTTCTTGGGCACTGGTCCAGTCATCGCTGTAAACGGTCTCACCGCTGCGAACGACCTCGGTCGTGAACTCGTAATTGGTGGGTTCGACGTGACTCCAGACATCATCGATGCAATCGAGTCTGGCGCCATTGCGTTCACCGTTGACCAGCAGCAGTACCTGCAGGGTTACCTCCCTGTAGTACTTATGTTCCTCCAGGCCACCAACCAGAACACCGCTGGTGGCGGTCTCCCAATCCTGACCGGTCCTGGCTTCATCACGCCTGACAATGCGGCTGCTGTGAAGGCACTTGTTGCCGAGGGCACTCGCTAAGCGAGTTTGATCGTCTGTTGAGCTCAGCTCGACAGACAACGAGTTACCGGCGGGATC
>DNHM01000314.1:0-4810 GCA_003485885.1 Acidimicrobiaceae bacterium | reverse complement strand
GGGATGGGCCCAGCCCATCCCGCCACTTAGTTCTTTGTTCACAAGTCTCATGGGGGGACGTCACGAATGAGTGACGAATACGTAAGCGACGCCGCTGCAGCCACAACCCGTATGGCCGCGGATCGCCAGGCAGGCGACGAACGCCTGGCCTATCGGGGAGTCTTCCAACGGATGCTCACCCGGCCCGAAATCGGTGCGGCAATCGCCGCCCTTGGCATCTGGGTCTTCTTCTGGTCGGTGTCGGTGCCATTCGGCAAGGCCGGCGGAGCGTCGAGCATTCTCGACGTCGCCTCTTCGCCGCTGGGCATCATGGCCGTAGCCGTGGCCATGCTGATGATCGGCGGCGAATTCGATCTCTCTGCTGGCGCAGCGACGGGCGCGCTCGGCATCCTGACCATATTGATGGTCCGCGAGGTCGTCGGTGCATCCGGGGGCGGTTGGGGTCTTAGTCTGTGGATCGCGCTGCCGCTCTCGCTTCTTGCTGCGCTTGGCCTGGGTTGGTTTAACGGCACGGTCGTCGAAAAGACTGCCTTGCCAAGTTTCATCGTGACACTTGCCTCGTTCTTCGTCCTTAAGGGCGCCAAACTGGGTTACTCCAAGCTCATCCTGGGTCAGCAACAGGTCGGCAAGCTCGACGACCTGCAGTCTGTAAGCGCATTCCTCGACGACAACGGCACCTCGGTTACGGTCTTCGATCCGTACGGCATGGAGGAAGTCTTCATTCCCGACGGCCAAGAAGCGTTTCAGGTCGTCCCACCGGTCATCGATATCATCGAAGCGAACCTGGACGCTGGCGCCGACGCTTTCGCTGGGCTCGATCCATCGGTCTTCGAACAGGGCGACAAGGGCTACGGCTTCATGGTCGACCTGTTCGCTGCCGAGTGGACTCGCAACGATCACGTATGGGACGGCCGCGACTGGTTCTACACCATCGGCATCATCGCTGGCCTGTCGCTCTTCGTGCTGGCGCTGTATGAAATGCACTTCAAACGCAGCGACACCCAGAACCCAACCGGTCTTCCGATATTCGGAGGTGGCGTCGCTCTGGCCACAGTCGGCGTCTGGCGCCTGCATGCAACCGACTCTGTCGCCGGCAACTGGATAGGTGCCCTCGTCATCCTGGCTGGCATGTTCGTCAGCTTCGTCGGATGGGGTATGTGGCGCTACCGCCGACGAGCATCCACCGAACAGTCCATGGACGCAATGGCCTCTGAAGTCGGCGATGCCGAATCCAAGACAGGTGTCATTATTGCCGTAGGCCTCGGGATAGCCGCATTTGTAGGCGCAATCGTGGTCTCGTTATGGCTTGATGCTGGCGACAGCAACAAGTTCGCGGAGAAACTCGGTATCTCCGGCGTTGGTCTCCCCGCAGTATCGCTGGTGATCGGCATTGGTGTTGCGACGCTGACTCGAGGCAAGGACTTCACTGCCGGAGGTTTGGGCTGGTTCACCAGCAAGGGCTGGCGAACCTTCCTGCCCAGCATCATCATCGGGTTCGTGGTCACCATGTTGTTCTTCGACCTCACCACCCAGCAAGGTGCCCGAGCGATCTTCTTCGTCAGCCTGAGCAGCCTCGCTGCCGTCGGCCTGATGACGGGGGTCCGACGAGCACGGAAACACTCACAGCCACTGGGTTCGGCACTCCTGATTGCAACGGCCGCATCTGTTGCCGTCATGGCATTTTTTGTGCAATCAGAGTCGGGAAGCCCGAAGTTTCGTACCCAGGCATTCACGCTCATGCTGGTGATTGCAGCCCTCATGGCGATCTGGGCGGCTGCCTCACTTCTCTTCGAGGCCCGTTCGGCTCCTGACCATGGGGCAGACCGTTTCGGCGTGATGATGGCGCTGGTTGGATCTGCAGCGATTGTCGTCGGTATTGCATCCCGACTGTTGTTCGTGACGACAGCCGAGCTAGAAGCCGAGATCCCGCAGGCCAAGTTCAGCGTTCGAATCTTGTGGTTCTTCCTGTTTACCGCCGTGTGTAGTTGGGTCCTGGCTCGTACGAAGTTCGGCAGTTGGACCTTCGCCGTCGGCGGCAACAAACAAGCGGCCCGCCAAGTAGGCGTTCCTGCAGCCCGCACCAAGACGCAACTGTTCATGCTGGTGTCGTTCGCTGCATGGCTTGTGGGCCTGTTACTGGCGTTTCGCCTCAACAACATTCAAGCCAGCACCGGCGACGGTGAAGAATTTGAATACATCATCGCCGCAGTGGTGGGCGGCACCTTGCTCACCGGTGGTTACGGATCGACGATCGGCGCAGCGATTGGTGCATTCATCATGGCCATGTCGGTCCAAGGCATACCATCTGCGAGATGGAACTCGGACTGGCGGTTTGTCTTCGTAGGCGCAATCCTGCTGTTGTCGGTCGTCGCCAATAACTTCATCCGCACGAAGGCCGAGGCAGCACGATGAGCTCTACCACTCCGCTCCTTGAGCTCGACGGCATCGGCAAGTTCTACGGCAATATCATTGCCCTTCAAGATGTATCCACCGCTGTCTCCGCAGGCAAAGTCACCTGTGTGCTTGGCGACAACGGTGCCGGTAAGTCGACCTTCATCAAGATTCTTGCCGGCGTGCATCAACACGACGCGGGGCGATTCTTGCTCGAGGGCAATGAAGTCCGTTTCGACTCACCTCGCGAAGCCCTCGATAGTGGCATCGCTGCCGTGTACCAGGACCTGGCAATGGTCCCGCTCATGTCGGTATGGCGCAACTTCTTCCTCGGGACCGAGCCCACGAAGGGCATCGGTCCGTTCAAGTGGATCGACACCAAGAAGGCAAAGCGCATTGCCAAAGAAGAGATGGCCAAGATGGGCATCGACATCCGCGACACTGAGCAGCCGGTAGGCACGCTGTCGGGTGGCGAGCGGCAATCCGTCGCCATCGCTCGAGCCGTGTACTTCGGTGCCAAGGTACTGATTCTCGACGAGCCGACGTCTGCTCTAGGCGTGAAACAGTCAGGCGTCGTGCTCAAGTACATCGTCGAAGCTGCCAAGCGCGGCCTGGGCGTCATCTTCATCACCCACAACCCGAATCATGCGTACCCCGTCGGGGACCGTTTTCTTATTCTGAACCGGGGTCAGTCGATGGGCTCCTTCCAGAAGGATGAGATCACGGTCACCGAACTTACCCAGCTCATGGCAGGTGGCGCAGAACTCGAACAGCTCCAGAAAGACCTCGAAGACGCTATTGCCAGCAAAGGCGTGGAGGACTAAGGGGATGGCTGCCCAAGACGTTGGAGACATCGATCTGTTGGCCATCGGCCGGGTCAGTGTTGATCTCTATGCCGAGCAGATCAACGAGCCAATGCGTAACGTCACCAGCTTCAAGAAATCAATCGGTGGGACGGCTACCAATGTCGCTGTTGCTGCGGCTCGGCTCGGCGTGTCCGCTGCGTTGGGTACTCGGGTGGGCGATGATCAGTTCGGCGACTATGTACGCCACGCACTGACCCACACGTTCAACGTCGACTCTCGTTACGTGGGGATCGACGCTGATCTACAAACGCCGCTTGCCTTCGCGGAGATGGATCCGCCCGAGGATCCGTCGATCATCTTTTATCGGGAGCCGCGTGCTCCTGATCTGAACATCGATCCCGCCGACTTCGATGCGGACATCATCGAAAACGTGCCGATCCTCTGGTTCCCTGCGTCGCGGTTTAGCGATGAACGGGCCGGGAACGCCGTGAGCCAGTTACTGGCTATTCGAAAGCGGAAATCCCACACCGTTCTGGACCTCGACTGGCGTCCAATGTTCTGGGATTCTCCCGCCGACGCGACCAAAGCAATCGCACCCATGCTCGAGCACTTCACCATTGCGATTGGAAACCGCGATGAATGCGAGATAGCGGTCGGTACCCGGGATCCAAACGAAGCGGCCGACCGCATGCTCGAACTTGGACTTGAAATGGCGGTCGTCAAGCTGGGCGGCGATGGTGTGATGATCGCCACCGCCGACGGACAACGGGTCACTGCTGCGCCCTACTTGGTCGACGTCGTGTCCGGACTTGGTTCGGGCGATGCCTTTGGTGGCGCGTTCTGCCATGGGCTGCTCGAAGGCTGGTCGCCCGAACGCATCATCAAATATGGCAATGCTGCTGGCGCTATTGTCGCTGGCCGTCTGATGTGTGCCGACGACATGCCGACGCTTGATGAGATCGAAACCCTGCTGCGTGAACGTGGCGAATCGTTCGCCTGAACAGCGCAACCCAATTCCCCCTTCGAAGAAGAAAAGTGAAGAACTGTTATGAGTAACCCTCGCCTTGGTGTTGCTGTGATTGGCTTCGGCTGGATGGGCCAGGCCCACAGCCGAAGTTATGCACGCATCCCCAGCCTGTTTCCCGACCGTACCTTCGAGCCTGAACTAGTCGTATGTGCAGACAATATGCCCGAGCGCGGCGAAGAGGCCGTACGTTCCTTTGGCTTCAAAGAATCGACGACTGACTGGCGCGAAGCGGTTGCCCGCGACGACGTCGATGTGGTCACCGTATGTTCGCCAAACATGTTGCACGTCGACATGTGTGTGGCCGCAGCCGAAGCTGGCAAGGCGATCTTCTGCGAAAAGCCGGTCGGGGGCACGCCCGAACAAACCGCAATCATCGAAGCCGCTGCTCGCGAAGCCGGCGTGATCACCGGTGTTGGTTACAACTATCGATGGGCGCCGCTGGTTCGGTACGCCAAACAACTTATCGACGATGGCAGGCTGGGCGAGATCACCAACTACCGGGGCCGGTTCTTTTCCATGTACGGCAGTGACCCACTGGGCTTGTTGTCGTGGCGGTTCGAATACGATGGCGCCGGCTACGGCGTAA
>DNHM01000296.1 GCA_003485885.1 Acidimicrobiaceae bacterium | reverse complement strand
CGATGATGAGGTCGGGCAGATCGGTTGACCAGCTGCTGATACCGAGCGCGTGATGCAGGCGGTATGCGTCTCGGCCCCGGACTCCGGCCTGGCAAGGGCCGTCTGTTGCCAACCAAGTGGAGTGGGACGTGAGGTGGGGTATGGCGGCGAGTACTTGGGACGGCCGCTCGGTCGTTAGCGTTGGCCTGCTCGGGAAATGGATGCCGCCAGGTGTTGGCTGAATCGAGGAAATCATGCAGACACAAGGTTCGAGACACAAGGTTCGAGAGCCGCTAAACCTCGAGTCACACGACTTCTAGTCCATCAACGCCTGTCGCTTCCATGCGCAATTCGTCCGACACAAATTTCCTATCGACGCTGCAAACGACGCCAATCGTTCTGCCAGGGCGGTAGCCGAAACCCATCTATGGCGATCGACGAAAAAGCTGCTTCGCCGACACAAGTAACGGTTAGGCAGGCAAGTTGGGGCGAGCGAGCTTCAACGGCGCATCGGTGTCGTGCAATGAGCCGGGGTCCGTGGCTCGTTGACGGCTATCCTCATCCGAATGTCTACGTCACTTTGGGATCAGCTAGAGCCACTGCTCGCCCGGGTGGAAAAACCTGCCCGTTATATCGGCTGTGAGGACGGCGCGATCGAGCCCGAATACACCGACGGTGTGGTCAGCTGGTTGCTGACATACCCGGATACCTATGAGATCGGCCTCCCCAATCAGGGCCTGCAGATCCTGTACGAAATCCTGAACGAACGCAACGACGCTGTGGCTGAACGTTCCTATGCACCATGGACCGATCTCGAAGCCGAGATGCGTGAGCACAACCTGCCACTCTTTTCGGTTGATACACACCGCCCGGCCCGTGACTTCGATGTCATTGCCTTCAACCTGTCGTCTGAACTTGTTTATACGAACGTGTTGAACTGCATCGACCTCGCTGGTGTGCCGATTCGGGCAGAAGATCGTGATCACACCCACCCCATCGTCGGCGCGGGTGGCCATGCAACCTTTAACCCGGAGCCAATGGCCGCATTCTTTGACTGGGTCGGACTCGGCGACGGCGAAGAAATTGTCGGCGACGTCACTGCTGTTGTTAAGGCATGGAAAGACTCTGGCAGTACCGATCGCGAAGAAGTCTTGCGAGAGATGTCCAAGATCCAGGGTGTCTACGTGCCCTCCATGTACACGCCCTCGTTCGAAGAGGGAGTCACGGACACGCCGAAGCTCGTCGCAATGACCCCACGTTTCTCCGATGTGCCCGAAGTCGTCGAGAAACGCACGGTTGCTGACCTGGCCGATTGGCCGTACCCCAAGAACCAGCTTGTTCCGTTGACCGAGGTCGTTCACGACCGTCTCAGCGTCGAGGTCTTCCGGGGTTGCACCCGAGGCTGTCGGTTCTGTCAGGCCGGCATGATCACCCGCCCGGTGCGCGAACGCCCGGCCGAGCAGGTCCGGCAGATGATCCAAGATGGTGTGCGCCGCACCGGTTACGACGAGGTTGCGCTTACATCGCTTTCGACCGCTGACTTCAGTGGCATCGTCGATGTCGTCAAGGCAACAATCGACGACGAAGAGATGGGCTGCGGCGACGTTTCGGTGTCGTTGCCAAGCCTGCGCGTCGATGCCTTCACTGTGGATATCGCGGCCGAACTGCAACGAGGTCGCCGCTCCGGGCTCACATTTGCTCCCGAGGCCGGCACATGGCGTATGCGCCAGGTGATCAACAAGTTGATCACCGAAGAAGACCTGTACGCCTCAGTCGAGGGTGCGTTCTCCCAAGGCTGGCGCCGAGTCAAGTTGTACTTCCTGACCGGCCTGCCAACCGAAACCGACGAAGACACACTCGGTATTGCTGAACTGGGCCGCAAATGTGTTGAGATCGGCCGCAAGTACACGAACGCGGCATCGGTCACGGTGTCGGTGGGTGGTTTCGTGCCCAAGCCGTTCACCCCATTCCAGTGGTTCGGACAGAACACGATCGAAGAGCTAAACCGCAAAATTTACCTGCTGCGAGACGAGGTCAAGAAGACCAAGGGCTTGCAGATGAAATGGCATGACCCCAAGGCAACTTTTGTCGAAGGCATGCTCACCCGAGGCGATCGTCGTCTGGGCCCTGTTATCGAACAGGTGTGGCGTGAAGGTGGCACGTTCCAGGAGTGGAGCGAACACTTCGACGTCGAAAAGTGGGACCAAGCGATGGCCGACGCCGGCCTACCAATTGAGTTCTTCACCTACCGGCACCGAGAAGAAGACGAAGTCTTCCCCTGGGATCATCTCAATGCCGGACTTCATAAGGACTTCCTCTGGCACGACTGGCGCGATGCGCTCAACGAGGTCGGGCTCGAGGATTGCCGGTGGACGCCTTGCTACGACTGTGGCGCGTGTACTGGTTACGGGATCGAGCATGTAGTTGCCTCGGCAACACCCCCAGCGGGTGGCAGCCAGGGCACCGGCCAGGACTTAGCCCGCGGGCACGAGGTTCCGGTCGATCTACTTGCTCGTCCATCGCTGAGCACCGCATGAGCGAAATCCAGCTTTCAGCTTGTACTTCGCCGAAACCCAGTTGGTCCTATACGGGTCGACCGTCCGCGCCTGAGGCTCCGCAATGAGTCCGGTGCGTAAACCTCAGGTTCGTGTGCGGTACTCCAAACTTGGCAAACTGCGATTCACGAGCCATCGAGATATGGCCCGAATCTGGGAACGTTCCGTGCGACGGTTGCAACTGCCGATCGCCTACAGCGAAGGTTTCTCGCCCCGAGCGAAATTGTCGTTCGGGCTAGCGCTTCCCACTGTGTTCGAGTCACAGGCTGAATTTGTCGATCTCACATTTACTGAACCCGTAGGGGTCGACGCGCTGCCAGAACAATTGACCGAGGTACTCCCACAGGGCATCACGGTTACTGGCGGAGTAGTGCTTGAAGGAAAGGTTGCGTCACTCCAAGAGAGTGTCGAAGCCACTAGTTGGTCGTTGTTTGTCGACGGCGACCTCGACGAGTTGCGCACATGGTCTGGGGACCTGCTCGCAGCCGATGAATTGCTCGTAACCCGCGAGCGCAAGGGTAAAAGCAGCACCGACGATGTGCGTCCTGCCGTATTGGCAGTCGAAGTACGTCCGAATGCCGACACGGAAGTGCCGGCAGCTGTCGAGATCTACGCCGAATTGGCGACCAAACCCCGCGCGCTACGACCACTCGAGCTCCTCGACATCAAATCGCCGGACCTCACGCTTAAGCGTGGCCGGCGAATCAACCAATTTGTAACGCCTGTTGGCGCCCGACTCGATCCACTCGAAGTCGGTGCAGCCGAGGCGTTACTCGACGCAGAAATTGCGTCATGAGAAGGAGAACTAATCATGTCAGACTCATCAGGGTCCGAGACATCTAAATCCCAGCGGTCATCATCTGACGGCAGCGGCGGCGGAAACAACCGCAATCGAAACCGGTCTCGCAACCGCGGCGGCCAGAACAAACAACAGGAGTCGTCCAAACCAAAGGTTGGCGATTCACGCCCCGCACCAGCGCAGGCCAGAGGCGGCCAGGACACCGACAATCGAAACGGTGGCGCCAAGAACCGCGGTGACCAGAACCGTGACGACCGGGGCGGACGCAATCAGGGCGGCCAGAGCCGTGACAACCAGAACCGTGATACTCAAAACGGTCGGGGCCACAACCGCGACTCACAAGACGGTGATGACGGCTCGGGCGAAGGGCGACGTCGTCGTCGTCGTCGAGGCGGTCGTGGACGTGGCCGAGGGCGTAAACCACAAGAGTTGGCCAACATTCAACTCGATGAAGCAACGATGGCTAAACGCCGGGGTAAGGAACGCGATGGTCGGCCAATCGGTCGGTACCTCATGGCGGTCCACGTGCACAACGACACCCGCCACATCGCGATCCTCGAGGGTCGCACGCTGATTGAGTACTACGTCTCGCGTCCGACCGACGACGTCACCCAAATTCACGGCAACGTCTACATGGGCCGTGTTCAGAACGTGCTTCCGGGTATGGAAGCTGCGTTCATCGACATCTCCACGCCAAAGAACGCAGTGTTGTACCGCGGCGATGTCCAGTACAACCCCAAAGAGTTCGAAGGAACCCGTGGCGTGCCTCGCATCGAGCAGATGCTGAAGGCCAAACAGATGATTCTGTGTCAGGTCGTAAAGAACCCCATCGCTCACAAGGGTGCCCGACTCACGCAAGAAGTTTCGTTGCCAGGTCGTTTCGTGGTGCTTGTGCCCAACAGCGACACCTACGGCATCTCCAAGCGACTGCCAGACAAGGAACG
>DNHM01000485.1:2403-6525 GCA_003485885.1 Acidimicrobiaceae bacterium | reverse complement strand
GCTTCGCGAACACACCGGATCCAATCAAGCCGGATCGGATTGGTTTGAGCAGATCGCACAGAAGCGAGGCCTGGTCATCTCCGACCGCATCGACGAGCGGCTGGGACGCGGTGTTCGTTGCCGCTTCGATATCGGCACGAAACGCTTGACCTACTGGGGTGAACACACCGTGAGCGTCGACGAGGTCTCGGGCGGCGAGCGCCTCGACGGCGCCTTGCCAGTCCTGATCGGTCCAAGCCCGCGTCGACTGCAGTACCGACGCTGACACCTGGCCGGTCGCAGCATGTAACACCAAGGCTTCGATGCCAGACACGGCGGCAGCACCTAGCGCCGCAACATGGGTGTCGCCGCGCCATTCACGGATGATCGTGACCAGCTGCCACAGACGAACCGCGGGGTCATCCGGCAGCGCAACAGAACGATTGCTGGCAGCAAGCGGCTTACCTTCGTCGCCCACCTCGTCGACCATTCGCTGCGCGATCGCTGTCGCCCGAGCGATGATGTCAGGTTCGATATCGGCACACACGCCGTGTAACACGTCGGCCGCTGCATGGAAACGAGCTGCTTGCACCGCAGCTGGAGCGGCAACTGCCCACGCCTCAGGAAGCGCCTCGTGCACCACAGCCGGGTTGAAGTTGTAGAACGTGGCCACGACCAAGCCAGGACCGACAGGGCCCATGGGTGCTGCCCGCCCCGCGAAGTATTGCTGGCGACCAGTTAACCCAAGAGCGCCATACCGATTGGATGCCTCAGTGGAGAAGTAGATGAAACCGTGCACCAGATTGGTGATCGTTCCGAGCCGTTCAACGGTTGTTGTCACCACACGAACCTAACCACTCATCGCAGCGCCGCCCTGATCCGAGCGAATCAGACTGGATCAGTAGCCAGTGTTAGGAGCTGTCGCAACATATTTCCTGTTGCACCCCAGACCGTGTCGCCATGGAGCTCAAAGAAAGTCACCCGGGCCCGTTGTCCATCTCTGACCCAGACTTCTTCTCGCCACACCTCGTCGAGCAACAGCTCACGAAGGGTCACGGGAAGAATTGCCTCGACCTCGCCCGGATGCGCCACCAGATCCGCTGGCGGGCCGTCGAGTAGGCCGACGTAGGGGTGGACGAGGGAGCCGCTACCACCTGTGATGAACCAGTCGAGCGCTCCCACGATCTCGACGCTGGACCGTTGCAGGTTCACTTCTTCTTCGGCTTCACGAAGTGCCGTGTCGATGTGATCCGTGTCGGTCTCGTCGTGACGTCCGCCCGGAAAGGAGACCTCGTGTGTGTGTGACCGCAGTGCCGGGCTCCGGCGGGTCAGAAGCACAGTTGGTTCTCCGTTGTCGATATACAGCGGCACCAGCACAGCTGATGTCTTCCCGGTGCCGGGCAGGCCGCGATCGGTGTAGGCAGGTTCATACCGGCCAAGCCGCTCGACCAACAGGTCCAGGTCAACATGTCGCCGCTGCTCGGGAAGATGGTTCCATGGCGGTGGACCGCCAGGAGAAACATGTGGTGGTCGGGGAATCTGTTGAGGACCGCCGCGCCCATTCGGCACATCGATCATCGGATCGGGCTCATTCGCTGTCGTGTAGCGCCTCGACGATGGCGGCGAACCCGTTGTCTTCCAGGCCAGCCAACGCGACCTCGGGTGTGCTCTTGCCCTTCTCCCACGCCATCCAGATGTCAAACACTGGCGAAATAGCTTCGCTTTCGGCGGCAAGGGTTTCGAGGACCTTGTCGGTGCCTCCGATTTTCAGGTCAGCCATCGAGCGACCTGGAAGCACCTCTTCACCGTCGTCGCTGCCTTCGCTGCCTTCTGTCCATACGCGCCACGCCTCGGCAATTTTTTGCAGATCGGGGGCAGGGCGCTGAAAGGTGGTCACGGTGAGAGGATATCTAGCCTGACGCGTAGGTGTCGGTGGCAACCGGTCGAAATCTGAGTACCGACAGCAACGTTCGACAACAAGGCTGGCATCTGACCGCCACGCTCCGACAGCCATACCTCCGATGGCCGCAATACATGACAGGTTCACAGGCTTCGAATCCCGACTGAACGCCTAAGAGATCGGTGTGGTCGTACAGTATGTGGCGGCTACCTTCCCGTAGTCGTGAACGCGAAGGATCGCCGTAGATGGACTGGGTCAGCCTCCTCTTCGTCGGTTTAGGCTTTGGAATTGCGTTCTTCATGTATCGATCGAACAAGACGACGGCAGTTGTGGCACCAGAACATCAAGTACCTATCCCCGAAGATGGCCTCGAAGCCATCGAATACTTCTGGCGACCTGGTTGACCGTTCTGTTCGCGGCTCAGTTCGGGTCTCAAGTCAGCAGGAATCCCCGTCAACGAACGCAACATCTGGGAGAACCCCGAAGATGCTGCCATCGTCCGTTCCATTGCCGACGGCAATGAAACCGTGCCAGCTGTGATTGTCGGTCCCATCGGCTTGGTCAACCCCAATGTCAAGCAGGTACAAGCCGCACTCGAAGAACACGCACCCCACCTGCTTTGAGCCTCGAATAGTTACCTCCCCAGGGGAAGTAACAATTCCAACTGAGGGTCGAGGGCGACGTGCACCGAGGGTCAGACCCCAGATGCACGTCGGTTTGCCTACAAAGCGGCGTACCAGTCGTAGCCCCGCACGGTCCAGTAGTCGTTGTCAGGCTGAGTGTCTGAGAACTGGAGCGTGCCAATGCGCTTGATGTTCTTCGTGCCGTACTTGAGCGGCGTGGTGAGACGAACTGGTGCACCGTGTTCTTCTGACAATGGCTCTCGTTGTAGGTCGAGAGTGAGCATGGTCTGTGAGTGCATCATCGAAGCCATGTCGAGCCCAACGTTGAAGTCGCCATCGGGCGTTGACAGGCCGACGTACTTGGCGTCGGCTTGCTCAGGATAGAACGCTGCAAGGAACTCGGAGAAGACCACGCCACCCCAGGTGACAATGTGAGACCAGCCTTCGACACATTTGTGTTCGACGGTCATCTCGGTCTGGGGCAGTGCCCGTAGGTCGTCGACCTGGTGGGTGCCAAGCAGTTCGCCGTCGCGTCCGACGACTCGCAGCTCCCACGTGGCCCGGTTAAGTCCATCCCGAATGCCGTGGCGACCGTTGACGCGCATCATCGATGATTCAGCGAAGTCGAACGTCGGGGCCTCTGCGCTGCTGCGGAACAGGGTGCGCCAGACGCGCTCGTTGGTTTCATGGCCGACCCTCAGCACATCAGGAATGTTGCCGCTCTCGGGGCGACCTTGCAGCGTGCGCCATCCCACGAAGGCGGCGAGCGCTCCGCCAGCTCCCGTGAGGAGTGAGCGTCGGGACAACGTCTTGAACTCAGCTTCGTTGAGAGCACGGCCCCGCGTGTCAGCCGCAGCACGGTGCACCTGCGTATCGGCACCATCACGAGCGATCGGCTGTGCTGCAGTTGGTGCCGCCGCACCGTCGTCGGCCACGGTGTCGTTCGCTCCAGCCACGATCGTTCCACCATCGACGACGGTCTCTTTAGCGCCCTGATTGATTGGCTTCCGTGGTTCAGTCATTGCGCGACCTCTTCGGCCCTGAACGTGTCGACATCAAGGTTGACGACTTCGTTGTCGTCGTCTTTTGGCAGCAGTGCATAACCGGTGACCATTGACCAGAAGTTGCTGAAACCAGCACGGGCAACCTGCACGATGTGTATACCGAAGAACACGAGGAAGCCGATCGTCGTGGCGAAATGAATGAATCGTGCGCCGCCATAGCCGCCCATCAGCGTGGTGAGAGGCCTCAGCTGGGTCGGTTTGTAGATTGCGAAACCAGAGAGGATCACCAGGATCCCCATCAGCAGGATTGCGCCGTAGACCAGTTGCTGCACACCGTTGTACTTGCCTTGTGGCGGGGCTTCCTTCCGAAGTCCGATCTCGTGAAGCAATACCTTGGGGATCGTGCGCAGATCATCTACCGTCGGCACGAAATTGCGCCAGCCACCCGTGCGCCACAGATAGAGACCGAAGGCCATGCCGTTTAGGGCAAAGAGCCAGCCGAAGGTGAAATGGAAGGCCATGCCCCTGGCCAATTTGCGGTTGAGGCCGAGGGGTTCGTTAACCCAGTCGGGGAAGAACTCGAAGAGTTCCCAACCGCCGAAGCCGAATACATAGG
>DNHM01000485.1:1981-2289 GCA_003485885.1 Acidimicrobiaceae bacterium | reverse complement strand
CCCAACGACTCCTGAGAAGAAGTACTCCTCTCGGTTTCCGGTCTATGCACGGTTGCCATGTTGAACTCTCATTCGGATCTAGTTCTTTACTAAACCCGGCCCGACCATAAAAGTAGTTCCTCAGGCTGATGAACAACTGCGAAACCCTTTGGAAGCGACTCCACGAAACTCCGTGCCCACCCAGTCACAACCGTGGTCCACTTCTCACAGCAACAAGGCGCCTCGGCAGCAGACCCATCCTTCCCTTCCCAACGCAAATTAGGAGCGTGATGCACCCATTTGGTACATCAGGCACCTTTTTTGCGTCG
>DNHM01000485.1:0-1968 GCA_003485885.1 Acidimicrobiaceae bacterium | reverse complement strand
ACCAAAGTCGGGTGGCCAGACGTCAGAGAGGTATGGAGAAGACAACAACCGCCGCCGCCCTAGCCACGACCTTGCCCGAGTTCGACACCACCTGCGATGTGGAGTTTGCCCGTCGGAGTGTGCGATACATGCTGAACAACTGGTGTGACGCCAACGAGATCGTCGACACCTTAACGATCGATCTCGGGGTCAGCTCCGACGTCGCCCAGAGCTTGCTCAGCGAGACAACAACGCTTGTCGCCGCCTAAGCAATCAACCCCGCCATTCGGGGTTGTAGACCGAGTAGAAAACGACGAATGCCGGGCCCCAAGGCCCGGCACTCATCAAACTATTTCCGCCTCTTGCCGGAACCGTCGAGCTGGTAGCTCGGAAAGTTGCAGCGCAACAAGGCGGACTGTCCTACATCATTCCGCCCATGCCACCCATTGGGTCACCGCCGCCCATTGGCATTGCGCCAGCAGGTTCAGGCTTGTCGGCCACGAGGACCTCGGTGGTGAGGAGCAGGCTGGCGATTGACGCTGCGTTTTGCAGAGCCGCACGGGTCACCTTGGCTGGATCGATGACGCCGGCCTTGACCAGGTCTTCCATCTCGCCGGTTGCAGCGTTGAAGCCGTTCGAGCCCTTGGCCTTTTCGACCTGCTGCACGATGATTGCGCCTTCGTGACCCGCGTTGTCTGCAATGAGACGAGCAGGTGCAGCGAGTGCGTTGAAGATCGACTGAGCACCAGTTGCTTCGTCGCCACTGAGTTCGGCAACGACCTTGGCAACTGCGGCACGGGCACGCACGAGTGCGGTACCGCCACCGGCAACGACGCCTTCTTCGATGGCTGCACGAGTAGCAGACAACGCATCTTCGATGCGGTGCTTCTTCTCTTTGAGCTCAACCTCGGTGGCTGCGCCAACCTTGACCACGGCAACGCCGCCGCTGAGCTTTGCGAGACGCTCTTGCAGCTTCTCACGATCCCAGTCGCTGTCGGTGTTCTCGACTTCAGCCTTGATCTGTGCGATGCGACCAGCAACGTCAGACTTTTTGCCTGCGCCTTCGATGATCGTGGTGTTGTCCTTGGTGATGACAACCTTGCGAGCCTGACCAAGCATGTCGAGGGTTACACCATCGAGCTTGAGGCCAACTTCTTCGGCAACAACCTGGCCACCGGTGAGGATTGCCATGTCTTGCAGCATTGACTTGCGGCGCTCACCAAAGCCAGGGGCCTTGATAGCAACCGACGTGAAGGTGCCACGGATCTTGTTCACGACCAAGGTCGCAAGGGCTTCGCCCTCGACGTCTTCGGCGATGATCAAGAGAGGCTTGCCAGCCTGCATGACCTTTTCGAGCACAGGAAGGACTTCCTGAACTGAACCGATCTTGCCCTGGTTGAACAAGATGTAGGGGTCTTCGAAGACCGCTTCTTGGCGCTCAGGGTCAGTGACGAAGTATGGCGACAGGTAACCCTTGTCGAACTGCATACCTTCG
Source organism: Acidimicrobiaceae bacterium (assembly GCA_003485885.1). GTDB lineage: Bacteria > Actinomycetota > Acidimicrobiia > Acidimicrobiales > UBA10347 > UBA10347. The sequence goes on along the minus strand of DNHM01000485.1, from coordinate 494 downwards.
ACGAAATCGAGGTCCATACCGAAGGTGTTCGACTCTTCAACGGTTACTACGCCGTCTTTGCCGACCTTGTCGATGGCTTCTGCAATCGTGCGTCCAACTTCAGGATCAGCCGCAGAGATCGAAGCGACTTGAGCGATTTCGTCCTTGCCGCCGACCTTCTTGGACTGCTTAGCGATCGATTCGACGCCAGCCTTCACTGCGGCTTCGATGCCACGCTTGAGGCTCATTGGGTTGGCGCCAGCAGCAACGTTGCGCAGGCCCTCGTGCACGATGGCCTGAGCGAGAACGGTTGCGGTGGTGGTGCCGTCGCCAGCTACGTCGTTGGTCTTGGTTGCGACCTCTTTGACGAGCTGAGCGCCCATGTTTTCGAAAGCATCTTCGAGCTCAACTTCACGAGCGATGGAAACACCATCGTTGGTGATTGTCGGAGCGCCGAACTTCTTGTCGAGAACAACGTTGCGACCCTTGGGGCCGAGTGTGACCTTGACCGCGTC
>DNHM01000484.1 GCA_003485885.1 Acidimicrobiaceae bacterium | reverse complement strand
CGGCCCGAAGTGCCGTGTTCGTACATAAGTTCCTTGCGGCGTTCGTACTCAAGCGTGAACCAGTTAACGTCGCCAACTCGTTTCTTCGACATCGGATAGAAACACCAGGCGTGCTTGCCTTCCGGCGGCAGGTCTGGGTACAGCCGCATGTTCTGCATCTCTTGGGGGATGCCTTTGGAGTACTCGCTGAGTTCGGTCAGCGACACGTAACTATCCACCAGGTCAAGGCCCGAAGCGACCAGATCAGTCTGTAGATCTCGCAACGACCACAGGTTGGGTCCGATCCCCATAACCGCGATGTCGGCCTTGTGGCCAAGCATGGCCACCGAAACAACCTGGTCTTCACGCCCTCGAGCAGCCGCGACCGCAGCCACGGCAGCCGCGGCGTCGACCGCAGCGCTGGCCTTGAAGAAAAGGTGAAGCACACCCTGGCCAATTGCTGGGCGTAGATCGTTCGTGGTCATGAAACCGGTTCTCCTTCGGCCACCGAGTCGGTGGCTGGTTCATCAGGTTGTCGATTGGCTGCGTAGACGTTGAGTGTTCCGTTGCGGGCGAACCCTGCGAGCTGCATTTCGGCCGATAGTGCTGCCTGGACAGCCAGAGCCGACGGTGCACTCACTGCGACGACGGCGGTAAATCCGGCCGCCCATGCTTTTTGCACCATTTCGAACGAGGCCCGGCCACTCACAAACAACCCGAGCCCGGTCGCTGGCAGCTGTCGATCAAGCAACATCCGGCCAACAACCTTGTCGACCGCGTTATGGCGACCAATGTCTTCTCGTGCTTCGAGAATCATGCCGGTGGAGTCGAAGGCTGCGGCGGCATGCAGACCACCGGTGCGGTCAAAGACTGGTTGGTAACCTGCCATCGCGTCGACGACGCGCAACAGGACGGCTTCACTCAATGATTCGGCCGGTTCGACTGGTGAGATTCGTTTGACCAGTTCCTCGATCGCTTCGGTGCCGCACAGTCCGCACGACGAGCTGATCACCCCAAGGCGGGGTGAGGCTTCGGGGGCTCCCGGGGCTAACACCGACACCACGTTGAACTCGGTGTCGACGGCGGTTCCTGTGGCGCAGTAACGAATGTCGATAACCGACGCTCCGCCGAGCGCACCGTCGGCATGCAACAGGCCGACCGCAAGTTCGAAGTCGTGGCCTGGCGTGCGCATGGTGGTCGCAACGTCGACTTCGTTGATGCGTACCGTCAATGGCTCTTCGACCACCAACTCTTCGGGACGGCGACGCAGCGTTTCACCATCGAAATGATGCGCCATCACCGTCTCGGTACGCCCACGAGCCACGGATAGACGTTATCTCCGCACCGCCGCGATCACCTGTTGACGGACCAAACCCTCGAATCAGAGGTGACGACCGGACAACGCACCCAATCCGGTTCGGGTGCTGCCGAGCCAGATGACACATCGACGGGGGCTGCAAGAACGCCCATCGTTCGGCGATGGCTGGACACCAACGTGACCACGCCCACGATGGTAGGCATGCGGGTCACAGCCGAAGAGACCATGCATACGGTGCAAGCCGAGTTGGCCGAACGATTCGGTATCGCCCATTCCACGATTCAGCTCAAATGCCACACCTACCAAGACGTCGCCCATTAGACACGGTCGACAAAACGCGACAAAGGGGCACCGAAGCGCCCCTTTGATCGAATGTGTTCAGTCGAGCGTGTCGACCGGAAAGGAGTGTCTGCTAGAAGTCCATGTCTGGCATACCATCGCCAGCGCCATCTTCTTCAGGTAGATCGCTGATGACCACTTCGGTCGTCAGGAACAGGGCAGCGATGGAACCAGCGTTCTGCAGTGCAGAACGGGTCACCTTGGCAGCATCGATGACGCCAATCTTGACTAGGTCTTCGTAGTCACCGGTTGCAGCGTTCAGGCCGATGTTGCCTTTCAGGTTGCGGACCTTGTCTACGACTACGCCACCGTCCATGCCTGCATTGATGGCAATCTGGTGGAGTGGGCCTTCGAGCGCCTTGGCCACGATGCGTGCACCAGTAGCGGTGTCGCGATCTTCGATGGTCTCGATGAGCTTCTCAACAGCCTTCTGGGCACGAAGCAACGTGACGCCGCCACCGGCGACAACACCTTCTTCGATGGCAGCCTTGGTTGTCGAAACAGCATCTTCGATGCGGTGCTTCTTCTCTTTGAGTTCAACCTCGGTAGCAGCGCCGACCTTGAGCACAGCGACGCCGCCGCTGAGCTTGGCAAGACGCTCTTGGAGCTTCTCTGAGTCGTAGTCGCTATCGGTGTTTTCGATTTCGGCCTTGATCTGAGCGATACGGCCCTCGACGTCGGCTTTCTTGCCGGCGCCTTCGATGATCAAGGTTTCGTCCTTGGTGATGACGACCTTGCGTGCCTGGCCGAGCGTCTCGATGCCGACATTCTCAAGCTTGAGGCCGACTTCTTCGCTGACGACCTGGCCACCGGTGAGGATTGCCATGTCTTGCAGCATTGCCTTGCGGCGGTCACCGAAACCAGGAGCCTTGACGGCAACTGAGTTAAACGTGCCACGGATCTTGTTGACCACGAGTGTTGCCAGGGCTTCGCCTTCGACATCTTCGCTGATGATCACAAGTGGCTTACCAGCTTGCATGACCTTTTCGAGTACAGGAACGATGTCGCGGACGGCACCGATCTTGGAGCCGACGAGCAGCAGGTACGGGTCATCCATGACCGCTTCCATACGCTCCGGGTCGGTGACCATGTATGGCGACAGGAAACCC
>DNHM01000185.1 GCA_003485885.1 Acidimicrobiaceae bacterium | reverse complement strand
GAGCGGGTGGCTGCACTTGTCCACGAGCTTGGTTCCGAGAGCTTCCACCAGTACCTCGAAGGTGTGCTCGACCATGCCGATCAACGTATGCGGCTCGCCGTTGCCGCACTGCCCGACGGTACCTACTTTGGCGAGGACCACTCCGACAACGACTGCTTCGTCGAAACCGACATAGCGGTACGAGTCACGCTCACGGTGAGCGGCGACGAGATGGTGGTGGACTTCACCGGTACTGATCCCCAGATCGATGGATTCAAGAACAGCTCCCTTGCCAACACCTATTCGTCGGTCTATCTGGGCATCTCCAGCTTCTTCGACACTTCGATTCCTCGGAACGAAGGCACCTACCGAGGTATCACGATCATCGCCCCTGAAGGTTCCATCATCAATGCACTTCCACCGGCACCGATGACCATGAACACCGTCTATGTCGCCCACGAGATCGTGATTGCGGTGTGGCAAGCACTGGCCCAAGCCGAGCCGGGTCGAGCCTGCGCTGCGTGGTCAAAGACCATGCATGGCCATGTTGCTGGCCGGCGAGACGACGGCACCACGTGGGTTATGTATCACTGGCATGCCATGGGCACTCCGGGAGCCACCGCTGAGCGCGACGGATTCGCTCAGATGGGCCACCTGATCAGCCTGGGCGGTCTGGACATTCCGAACCTAGAGTTTCATGAGCAATCGTTCGACGTGCGTTACATCGAACATGAGCAACGCATGGACAACGCCGGGCCAGGACTACGCCGAGGCGGAACCGGCGTTCGTTACGTCGCCGATGTCCTCCAACCAGCGACCTGGTCCTACCGAGCCGAAGGACTGGGATCAGTCAGCGGCCACGGCGTACAAGACGGTGGTGATGGCGGCGTGGGTCTTGAGTGGATCCATCCGGTCGGACAGGAAGAATTCGTGCCACCGAAGTACGGCGTGCAAAAGCTCGGGCCTGCCCGCATCACCGCGGAGACGCCAGGTGGCGGCGGCTGGGGTAACCCGTTCGATCGTGACCCCAAGGTCGTGCTGCGCGACGTACGAGACCACGTGGTCTCCGTCGAAGCTGCAGCGACCGACTACGGCGTGGTCATAACCGACAACGGTCGATCCGTAGATCTGGCCGCTACCGAAGCGCTGCGAGGTCAGGCTTAGTCCTCGAAGGACACCAGGATGGCAGCGTTTGCCATAATGAGCACATCGTCGCCCGACGGCGCTATGACATCGAGACCGCCCTTCTGGGCGGTCACGGTCACGGTGCCGTAGGGAACCTCTTCCGCGACCGCACCGCAGTCAACCTGTCCTGGTTCGGCTGCACCAATAATCACGTCGACGAACATGTCGTCACGTGTTTTGCCGGTGGCATTAAAGAGATTCAGGCTGCTGTGACGCAGCGCATCGGATACTGCCCGGCGCGCCGCCTTGGTGTAGTCACCACCATGTACATCAACACCCATACCCATTTCGGTGATCCAACGCGTCTTGGCCATCACTCCCCCTTGAAGATCGGTGTTCGCTTTTCAACAAAGGCAGCCGCGGCTTCGCGGTGATCCGCCGTTGCCATCGTCAAGATCATGTTGGCTGCTTCGGCATCGAGGGCCGTAGCGAGATCCACGTTGCTGGCCCGATTCAGGTTTTCCTTCATACGAGTAATCGCCAGAGGCGCCTGGTTGGCGATGTCGGCACACCAGTGAATCGCCGCTGCTTCAAAATCGTCGTCATCGAGAACAGCATTCACCAGACCAAGGTCTTGTGCCTCGGCTGCCGTCAAGCGGGGCGACCGGAAGTACAGCTCCTTGGCTTTGGCTTCACCAACGAGCCGGTTCATGAACCAGCTGCCACCGAAGTCGCCTGATGCCCCAACAGTGGCGAACGCCGTAACAAGGAGCGCATTCGGTGCAGCTACACGCAGGTCAGCTGAGAGCGCTATCGATAGCCCTGCCCCAGCAGCGGCTCCTGGCAACGCAGCAACGACCGGCTTTGGGAAGTTGTGGAGAGCCAGCGAGACTTCGCGTTGACGCAGCCGCAGGTCATCGAGCCGCTCATCGCTGCTCATGGTGGCTCGGTGCCCAGTTCCTTCAACGTGCGACTGATTCATTGCTTTTACATCGCCGCCAGCACAAAACGCTCCACCAGCACCTGTGACCATCACCACCCGAACATCGTCGTTCGCTTCGATGGAGGCAAGCGCGGTGGCAAATCCTCCATACATCTCCTGTGATAGTGCATTACGCCGGTCCGGACGATTAAACGTGAGGACCGCGACCCGGTCTTCGATCCGACCGAGGAGATCGTCGGTACCTGTTTCAAGTTGTGCAGCCATAAGGAAGTCCTATCCGTGAAAGATCGTCCCGACAGTAGTTCGGCACTAGGTTGAAACAGGATTCGGCGCAATGGATGGCCCGAGTAGACAATGGTCCGAAGAGAGAACGACCCGAATACACAATGACCCGAATAGAGAACGAACCGGTCGAACGTGACTGACTCAGGCGAGACGAGCGAGCACTTTCTCGGTCCGCTCTCAGGCCAACCTGGTTCCGGTGCTCATATCTCCGCTAGTCGTGTCGAAGACCTCAGCACCGAGCTCGATTTCCTCAACCGCGAAATCAGCCGTTATCGCGACCTCGTCGAACAAGAACGCATTCTCCATGCAACCGAAGTGGCGAATCTTCAACTGGAGTCTGACACGCGTCTCGACGAACTTCGACGCGAGGAACGCGCTCGAAGCGCCGACCTCCATGACTCGTACCGGGCTCTTCTGAGCGAACGCCAAATCGAGTTCGAACAGTCGTATTCGGAAGCAGCGGCAGCCGCTGCGACTGAGATGGCCAACGAGCGCGTCCGTCACCGCCAAACTCTCAGACGCAACCGCGACCAACGCGAAGCGCTGCTCAAGGCGGCCCGCAAACAAGCCGTGGATGAGGCTGACGAATCGCACCATAGCGAACGTCAGGCACTCGCTTCAGAGCTGGTTCAAGTCACCGCAGCAAATGAGCGGCTCCAGATGCAGCTTGAGGCACAGATCACGAGGGCAGACCAGGCCGAATCTCGCGCCGCTGACGCCGAAACCAGGTTGTCGTGGGTCGAACGAAACATCGATCGATCCGAAACACGGAACCAAAGCCGTATCGACGAAGCAGAAAGACAGCTTGCCGCCGCCGCAAATCGACTCGAGTCGGAGCGGCAGCGATCGGCGGCGACACTCGCTGAACTTCTTGAGCGCAGCGCATCGATCGCCGCCGAAGCAGACAAGGCGCGATCCGACTTTGCTGCCCACTATGCCAAGACGGAACATGCTGTCGCATCGGCCCAACGACTGGCCAAAGCCGAGCACCAGTCGTTAGCCAAGGCCGCCGACGAACGTGCCAGCCATGCACTGCAGCGAGAGTCTGACCTCGAGGCCGCTATCGCTGAATTGCGGGCGCAATTGCCACCTAACCGTTAATGTCCCGGTTCACCGGTTCGAAAGCGCTACCGAAGTACTGTTGTGACGTGACCCTATCGGCCTCAGCTGACGCGCTTGCCATGCACCCGCTAAGCCGACGGATCGTCGTTTTTTCTGCACAGACCGGACTAGCGCCCACTCTGTCCTCGACCCCTACCTGATCCATGACATCACGCCATAGTTCATTCTCCGATGCCACCAAACCCACAACACCGGCAGTCAGCGAAGCATCCGAGCCAAGCGTCCTCGCGTCCGACAAGGCGGCTGCGCCATCATCGCCACGGGACCTGAATCGGTCTTTCCACCTCGTTGAGCTCAACGACCTCGACCGGCGCGCCATGCAGACCCAACACGAGGCCGAACGTTACGAGCTTGTGTTACGACACAACCAGGAGACTGCGCGCCTGACGGCCGAGCACGAACGCGCAACGGCCGCCCTTCGCTCCCAGGTGGCGAGCCTGACCAAACAGCTACGGATACAAGAGGTCAGGCTGCAGAACATGCCGGGCAGCGACCAAACTCAGACAGGTGATCTCGAAGCGCAGGTCGATGCGCTCGAAGAGGAACTTACCGCCCTACGTCAAACGCTTGAGTCAGAACGTATCGGCTACGCCCAGCGCATCACCGAGGAACGTGGCAGCGCTGCTCGTGCGCTCAACCATGCTCGACGCGAGTATCGCGACGAACTGGGCAAACATGTGCACTCTCATCGCAAGACGCTTGCTTCCTTTCGGGCTGATCTCGATGCGGAGCTTGCCAAGGATCGGGCTCGTCACGCGGCGGCGCTTGAAGAACAACATGTCGGGTACGAACGCCAGCTCGTCGCCGACCGGGTCAGGGCCGAAGCCAAGCTCGTCGCTGCGAACGAACGACATGCTCTCGAAGCTGCAGCTGATCGTCACGCGAACCAACAGCACCACGATCGGCAGGCAATTCAGCACAAAGCAACCATCAAGGAGCTGCGGAACACAAGCGAATCCAGTAACGCACAACGACGAGAACTCGAGAAAGCGAACCAGTTGATGCAGATCGAGATAGCTACCTTGCAGAAACAAGCTCTCCAGAACGAAACCGAACACGCCTCGACAGCACGGCGCACGGCCCAAGAACTCGCGCTTGTACAAGCCGAACTCGACGGTGAACGAGAGCGAAATACGACGCTACAAGCAGATGTGTTGCGACGGAGCGCCGAGGCCCATCAAGCTATCGACCAAGCAGTCGAAGAACGAACGGCGCAGCTCGCGGAGCTCGAGGCTTCTGTCGCTCGACAGCGCCAATATGCCGACAGCCGGGTTCGAGAAGTATCGGCGGCAGCCGAAGAACAAGCTCGTGAGTCTGCCAACCGAGAAGCAAGCCTGACCGCAGCGATCTCTCGACTGAAGCGTGAACTTGAAGAGGCGAAACGCCAGAGCTAGTCCAGCCCCGCAAGGTGGGTCGTGACATTAAATTCGATCAGCCGAGCCGAGTCCAAGGTCGTAGCGATACGACAGATCGACGCTTGACCTAGAAACAGACGCCATGTCGTGTCGTCTGGTGTGCCGAGCGCCCACGCCACCGACGCTTTGATCGGCGACACATGGCTCACGACCACGATGTTCTGGTGCACCGAGTCTGCCGCCAGGTCCATGAGCCCACCCCTGACCCGGTGGCCAAGTTCGTTGAGCGTTTCGCCGTTTGGTGGACGGAAGTCGAGATCGTTGCGCCACTCTGCCCATGTCTGTGCAGGAACGTCTTTGACCGGTTTGGCCTCCCAGTCGCCGTAATCCAGTTCGATGAAACGATCGTCGGTTTCGACCGACTGCCCGAACGCCGCTGCCGTCTGCTGTGCTCGCACCAGCGGACTCGCTATCACCCGGTCGACTGGACCGATCGCCGCGGCTGCGGCCTGTGCTTGCAGCTCGCCGAGTTCGTCAAGCTCGAGATCTATGCGGCCTTGCAGTAAGCCACCTGCATTGGCCTTGGTCCGGCCATGTCGAAGCAATATCAGCATTGCGGGGTCCTTCTCTTAGTAGGGCACGGTCTTAGTAGGGCACGGTCTTCATGGGTCACGTGAAGTCAGCGCAGAAGAGCACGGTCGACGCGTCCTGTGGTGCGGAATAGATCGCGCCGTTTGGGGTCATGAAAGCCGAGGACACGATAGAGCCAAACGAAGACTGCGGCGCCAATGAGCTCGAGCACGACCGCAACCGCTGTCGGTGGCACGCTCGGTTGGTTTGGCCCTAGGGAGAATCCGAACGACGGCCACCAGAAGAGTTCCTTGCTGGTCCATGTTGCTGCCAGCACCTGATGCACGAACACCCCTATCGGGAGCCCCAACCATCGGCGTTGGAACAGGCGCCGGCCCCAACCAATGAGCATCACGGCAACCATCATCCCGACAGGGAAGAAGACCGAATGCATAACCCAAGGGGGACCCCACAGAAAGTCAAGCCACGGCAGCAATGAACCCGCCATGATGAGTCGATAATCGAGTGCTGCAGAGTCGAAGACGAGCAGCACTAACGCAAACGAGAGCGCGAGAAACCAAAGAGCCATGGACTACGACGACCGGGGCTAACGAACCAGGATGCGGTTGCACTCGCCGCAACGCACGATGGTTTCATCGGGCTCCTTGCGGATCCGGTCGTATTCCACTGCAGGCAGACTGAGGTGACACCCTTGACATGTCTTGTCGATCAGCTTGCAGATGCCAACGCCACCGCAATCGGCACGTGTCTGCTCATAGACCTCAACCAAGGCCGGCGCGATCGGAGCAACGGCTTCGACTCGTTGTGCCTGTTCCGACTCGATCTCCGCTTTGATCGACGCCTGTGAAGCTGCCAGCGACTCCGTTGCCTGTTCTCGACGCGTTTCCACGCTGGCCAGCTTGTCGTCAAACTCGCCCAGAGCAGCGTCGAGCGGTTCGCCCGCCTCCATGGCTTCGAGGACCTGATCTTCGAACTCGGCCCGCCGCCTATTTAGCGTGGTCAGTTCATCCTGGATCGACGTGAGTTCCTTATGTCCCGCAACCGAGCCGTCGTAGAGCCTCAGGTTCTCCTTGTCGATGCGAGCGGTGACAAGCCCAGCTTCGTCCTCGTGACGCTTCTGTTCCCGCTCAACCTGATGACGTTGCTCGGCAACGAGGGCGCGCTCAGCCACAAGATAAGCCTGTTCGTCGTCGAGCGCTGTCAAGGCGGCGAACTCAGGCAGTGTCGTAAGGCTGTGCGTCAGCCGATCGATAGCGGTGTCGTGAACCTGGACAACCAACAACTGCGCAAGGGTCATCGCTGTATTGTAGAGCGTGGTGACCTACGGCACCGGATTGGCGTAACAGGTGTCGATGGTGCCATCGCTGTTTGTGTCGGCACCGTATGGGAATCCTGGTGGGCAGGCTTCAGAACTGCCGGTCCGCGGTGTCGGGGATGCGCCAGGTCCCTGGACGCAAACGTCGACGACACCATCACCGTTGGTGTCGGTCGGGTTGTACCCCGGATCACAGAGCGAACTCGGGTCCTGCTGTTGTTGGCCAACAGCAGCGCAGGTATCGGCAAGACCGTCGCCGTTGATATCAATCGGTGTTGTGCCAACTCCGCAGTTCACGTTGCCTGAGTTCCGGCCCCCGCCAGGCTGACAATACTGCTCGAGTAAACCATCGTCGCCAGTGTCGATGACACCACACCGCACATACCCGAGCGAGCCTGGATTGACTATGCACTGGTCGATCGTGCCGTCGTTGTTGGTGTCGGTCGGTGAGTATCCCGGATAGTCGGCGCACGGGTTCTCCGTTACGAGATCGCCATCTTCGCGAATCAAACGTCCGGCACGGGTAGCTGTGCATTCGGGGAATGGGACCGATGCCAGGTCTTCGTGAAAGGCCGTCATGAACTGACCCCATGCCTGTGCTGGGAATGAACCGCCGGTTACGTTGCGACCGCCGACGCCCCGCATCTCGACTCGTTCCTGAGGATTTCCCATCCAGACAGATGTCGCCAGCTGGGGTGTGAACCCAACGAACCAGGCATCGCTGAAGTTTTCGGTCGTTCCGGTCTTACCACCGGCAGGTTGATTGGGAACCTGGGCCCGGGTGCCCGTACCCCGGATCACGTTCTGCTCCAGCACCTGAGCGGCTAAGCAAGCAATGTCCTCGCCTAGCACTCGGGTGCCCTGCGCCTCGTGTTCGTAGAGCACATTGCCAGATGCGTCTTCAATGCGGTCGATGTAATAGGGCTCGTGGCGAACACCACCATTGGCGATAGTGGCGTAGGCGCTGGCTACCTCGAGTGGTCGCACTTCGGTTGCGCCAAGCGGCAGGCTCTTATTGTTGTCGGTCACCGGATCAAGCTCGAGGCCGAGCCGATTCGCAGTCTCGATGACGTTCGGGATACCAACCGCCTGGCCAAGTCGCACGAAACCGCAGTTTGATGACCGGGTCACCTGGTTGACCAACGTGTCGATGCTGCCACCAGAATTGCCGAAGTTGTTCACGGTGTAGATCGGATCGACCGACCCGGGGTTGTCGAACAAACACGGACCGATTCCCGAGATGGTGTCATTCGGAACGTATCCAGCTTCGAGCGCGGCGATCAATACAAAGGTCTTGAATGATGAACCGGGCTGACGATCACCCTGGGTGGCGAGGTTGAACTTGGCCTCTTCGAAACGAGGTCCACCAACGAGCGCCCGGACAGCACCGGTTCCCGGCTCGATAGCTGCGATTGCCATCGTGAAACGAGTCTTGTTCTCTTCCTCGGTGTTACCCGGCAGGATGGCGAAATCAGCGGGAACATGACTGTCACGAGCGTTCTCGGCCTCTCGCTGAGCGTCCGAATCGTAGGTTGTGAAGATCCGCAGACCACCACGGAAGAGTCCGTTGATGCGACCTTCCTGGGTGTCACCGACCAGAGCGATGACCTCTGGCGCCAGATTCGCAGGCAGATTGCCATCGATGAAACGTCGCCGAACCTCGGCCACATAATAGTCCTCGGGCAATTGTGCTTCGAGGAAATTACGTTCGCTCGGCAACGGGACCCGGCTGTAAAAACGCGCTTCTTCTTCGTCGATCGCTCCGACATCAACCAGCCGGTTGAACACAATCTGACGTTGCCGTTGCGCCGCAGCCGGATTGATAAACGGGTCGTACTCACCCGGGCTCGAAATCAGGGCAGCCAGAAGCGCTGTTTCGGGCCAATCCAGGTCGGTGGCGTCCTTGTCGAAGTACACCTCGGCAGCAGCCTGCACGCCATAAGCCCCAGCGCCGAAATACACCGAGTTCAGGTATGCCTCGAGGATTTCGCCCTTGACCAGGTCGCCTTCCATGCGCCAAGACAACACCGCTTCACGAATTTTGATTGGGACAGATCGTTCTTCGCGTTCGGCTTCGGTCAGCACCCGGTTCTTGATGAGCTGTTGGGAGATAGTGGAACCACCCTGGGAAATACCACCGGCGCCCACGTTCTCGACAAGCGCCCGGAAGGTAGCCCGAAGGTTGATTCCTGGGTGGCTAAAGAATTCAGCGTCTTCGATCGTGACCACCGCAGTGATCAGCTGCTCGGGCATGTCTTCGAGCGCAAGGAGTTCACGGTTCGAACCATCGTCGACGAACCGGAAGATCTCGTTGCCCGCGCTGTCGTACAGAAGGCTACGAGTATCGAGAGCAGCGAGCGAGATATCGAAGCCTGCCCGTCCATTGACCGCACCTTTGAGCGAGCTGATCTGTGGGCCCATAACCGCCCCAGCGGACACGACGGTGACCGCCAACAGGGTCACTACGAGAAACATTCGTAGCAGTGTCGAACCAATGCGCAGCACCTGGTAATGGTAGCGGGCTTGCGCTAGCTGAATTCGGCACCCGGCGGCTATTAGGGAACGCTCCCCTGGTGGCAAAAATCCGAACGCCCCGCCTGGGGGAAGTGGCGGGGCGTTTTAGCAGCGAACTCAAAGGGGGATCGAG
>DNHM01000067.1:274-5029 GCA_003485885.1 Acidimicrobiaceae bacterium | reverse complement strand
GGCTTTGAACGCCACGGTGAAGCCGCCCAACAAACGTTCTTTCCACGTACGTGCGGTCGCTGTTCCAGGGGGAATGATGGCTCGATAGATTGCGACCAAGACAAACAGGTAACTGGCGGCATTGATTGCAAAGACCTCGGCATAACCCCACTTGGTGACCAAGAACCCACCAATAGCTGGGCCGACAATACGGGTGCCGTTTGTCTGCATGGAGTTCAGCGCTATGGCGGCGGACAGGTTGCGTTCGCCAGCGATTGCTGGGATGACCGAGGTAAGGGCGGGAGCGTAGAGACCTTGACCAAGGCCGATGACGAAAACAATACCGAGCAGGACGGCCGGTCCGATTTCACCGTCGATCAGTAACACGGCGAGCACGAACGTCCACACCATCTGCCAGCTCTGGCAGACCAGCAACAGCAGTCGGCGGTCCACAGTGTCAGCGAGTGAGCCGCCAAGCAGGCTCAGGACACCAAGCGGCAGAAGTTGGGCAAAGATAATCGCACCCAGAAACGCACTGGAGCCTGTTAGTTCCCAACCGAGCACGCCGAGTGCAGCCGTTTGCATCCACCGTCCGGCATTGGACAACGCGGTGCCCACAAACAGTCGTCGGAACTCGGGGACAGAGAGCGCGTCGCGCGCGGTTCCACGGTCGGCCGCCTCGACAGCTTGGTTGTCGCTGCTCAAGAAAGGGCTTGAGTCAGATCCTCGAGGATGTCTTCGATGTTCTCGATGCCGACCGAGAGTCGGACCAACGCAGGGTTCACTTCGAGAGGGGAACCAGCAGTGGATCCATGAGTCATTCCGGCAGGTACCTCGATGAGAGACTCAACCGCTCCGAGCGACTCGGCCAGGGTGAACAACTTGGTTGAGGTGACGATCTTGTGAGCCGCTTCGACGCCGCCTGAGGGAATAAACGACACCATGCCACCGTAGTTGCGCATCTGTTTGGTGGCGGTGTCATGGCCCAGATGGCCAGGGAGCCCGGGGTACAGGATCTCGCTGATCGCCGAGTTGGTCGACAACATCTCGACGACTGCCTGAGCGTTGTCGCAGTGGCGATCCATGCGGACGCCAAGGGTCTTGAAGCCCCGGAGCAAGAAGTAACAATCGAACGGGCTAATGATGGCGCCCACACCGTTCTGGATGAAGGCAAGATGTTCAGCGATCTCGTCGCTGTTGGTCACGGCCAAGCCGCCCACGACGTCGCTGTGGCCGCCGAGATACTTGGTGGCTGAGTGAATGACGATGTCGGCGCCAAGTGACAGAGGCTGTTGCAGATACGGCGTGGCGAAGGTGTTGTCGGCCACGCACAGACCACCCTGTTCGTGGGCGGCAGCGGCGATAGCTTCGATATCGAAGCAAGTCAGATTGGGGTTCGTGGGGGTTTCGAGCCACACCATCTTGGTGTTGTCGGCCCACATCGAGGCGACTAGTTCGGGCTTGGTCAAGTCAACGGCCGTCCAGGTCACGCCGATCTTGCCGTAGATCTTGTCGAGGAGTCGGAACGTGCCGCCGTACGCGTCGTTGCCGAGCAGCACATTGTCGCCAGGCTGAAGCATGCGCATGATGGCGTCTTCGGCGGCCATACCGCTACCGAATGCGAAACCGTGGGTGGCGCCTTCGAGCGCAGCGATGGATGTCTCAAGGGCCGCCCGAGTTGGATTGCCGGTGCGGCTGTATTCAAAACCCTTGTGCTGGTTCACACCCTGCTGGGCATAGGTCGTGGCGAGATGAACAGGAACCGTGACGGCGCCTGTCTGCTCGTCTGGCTCTTGGCCAGCGTGAATTGCGGTCGTGTTGAAACCTGTCATGATCCCTGCGCAAGAAAGTGGAGAATGTCGGACTGTGTGATGACGGCGATCGGGCGACCACCGTCGAGAACAAGGCTGGCGCCGCCACCGTCGAGCATCTCGACTGCGAGCGACACCGACTGGCCAGCACCAAGGGTGGGCAGCTTGGGGCCCATGATCTTCTCGACAGGCATGTCGAGTGTCGACTGGTCGCCGTAGGCCAGTTGCATAAGCCGGAGCTCGGTGACAGAACCCTGGACTTCGGCCGCGGATAATGGCATGGCGCCTTTGGCCACCGGCAGCTGAGAGACGCCGTGGGTTTGCATCAGCGCAAACGCGGTGCGGGCGCTGTCTTCGGGCTGTACGTAGAGCAATGGGGGCACACCATCGGAGTTGGTGGCGAGCCCGTTGCGCACTGTTGGGCCTTCGTCTTCGAGAAAACCGAAGCTGGCCATCCAGTCGTCGTTGAAGACCTTAGACAGATAACCACGACCTGAATCAGGGATGAGTACCACGACGAGGTCGTCGGGTTTGGCTTCGGCAGCCACGACTCGCGCGGCAGCAACCGCGGTGCCGCATGAACCGCCAATCAGCAGGCCTTCTTCTTCGGAGACCCGTCGGGCCATGGCAAACGAGTCGGCGTCGCTGATAGCGATGACCCGGTCGACGACGGTCTGGTCATAGGTCTCGGGCCAGAAGTCTTCGCCGACACCTTCGACGAGATAGGGACGACCAGAACCACCGCTGTAGACGGAACCCTCGGGGTCTGCGGCAATGATCTGGATGGCGGGATTCTGTTCTTTGAGATAACGGGCGACACCACCCAAGGTGCCGCCGGTGCCAGCACCAGCAACGAAGTGGGTGATCTTGCCGTCGGTCTGGCGCCAGATCTCGGGGCCGGTGGTGGCGTAGTGCGACTCGGGGTTCGATTGGTTTGCGTATTGGTTTGGACGGTATGCGCCGGGGATCTCGTTGACGAGACGTTCAGCCACCGAGTAATACGACTCTGGATCTTCGGGCGGCACCGCAACCGGACACACCACGACTTCGGCGCCGTAGGCACGCAACAGATCGACCTTCTCTGGAGAGACCTTGTCGGTCATGACGAAGACACATTTGTAACCCCGCTGGCTGGCGACGATGGCCAGGCCGACACCGGTATTGCCAGAGGTCGGTTCAACAATGGTGCCACCAGGCTTCAGTAGTCCCTTGGCCTCGGCGTCGTTGATCATCCACAACGCTGGTCGATCCTTGGCGCTACCGCCGGGGTTCGTGAACTCAAGCTTGGCGACGATGGGGCACTTGGCGTCCTCGATCACTGCATTGAGTCGGACCATCGGCGTGTTCCCGATGAGGTCTATCGCTGAGTCTGCAATCTCCACGTGTCCACACTACCTCTCGGTCTGCCACCGGACCTTGTGTCACATCGAACACCTACTCTCCGAACGGATCTTTCCGAGATGCAGGTCCGTTTGGGTGGGGTCGGGAGTTGACCGCGCCGACTATCGTCAAGGAAGTTCTGAGGGAGACCATTCATGGGAATGCAGCAAGATCAACTGCTCATGCACAAGCTGATTGAGCGCAGTGCAATCGTGGCGCCAGACGAAGAAGTCGTTACGGCAACAGAAGATGGCGTGCGCCGCCAGACTTATCGCGAGACACGTGCTCGGTCACATCAGTTGGCACATGCGCTGGCCGGTGCTGGCATCGAGATCGGCGATCGTGTCGGCACGTTCATGTGGAATGGCAGCCGTCACCTTGAGGCGTACTGGGCCTCGGCCGGTATGGGCTGTGTGTTGCACACGATCAATATTCGACTTGGCCCAAAGGATCTCGAATACATCATCAATCATGCTGGCGCCGAGATCATCATCGTCGATGCTGACCTCTTGCCGATGCTCGAGACCGTTGCCGACGTGATTCCTGCTGTGCGCAAGATTGTTGTGGCGACCGAACCTGGCTTCGAAGGTTGGACGACGACCCTGGCCAATGCCATCGACTACGAGGACTTCATCGCTGGCCAGCCCGAGCACTACGACTGGCCTGAGATCCCCGAGACCAGCGCGCTCGGTCTGTGTTACACCAGCGGGACCACTGGTGATCCAAAGGGCGTCGAATACGAACACCGTTCGCAGTATTTGCACACGCTCGTGCAATCGCTGACCGATGCCATGGGTCTGACCTCTACCGACACGTTGTGCGGCATCGTGCCCATGTTCCACGCTCAGGGATGGGGGTTGCCTTGGGCAGCCACCATGTTGGGCATGAAGCAAGTTATGCCGCACCGTTTTATGAACCCTGACCGCATGATCAAGCTCATGGCCGACGAGGGCGTCACGATCTCGGCTGGCGTTCCAACTATCTGGCAAGGCGTGAAGTCGATCATGCAGGCTCAGCCGGGTGTGTATGACCTCTCTAAGCTTGAGCGGCTGACCTGCGGCGGTTCGGCGCCACCGCTGTCGTTGATCTCTTGGTATTGGGAGGAACACCAGGTCGAAATGGTGCAGGGCTGGGGTATGACCGAGACCTCGCCGCTGGCCACAACGTCGCGTCGGGTGATGAAGCGGAATCAGCTGGATGCGGACCCTCAGACTCTGGTCGAGAACCAGGCCAAGGCCGGCCAACTCATGCCCGGACTACAGATGAAGATAGTCGACGACGACTTTAAAGAGTTGCCATGGGATGGCGAAGCAGCCGGCGAAGTCTTGATTCGGGGCCCGTGGATTGCCCGTGAGTATTACAACAATCCCCAGCCCGAGAAGTTCCATGACGGCTGGTTGATCACCGGCGACGTCGCAAAGATTGACCCCGAGGCCTATTTGATTATCGCTGATCGGTCGAAGGACCTGATCAAGAGCGGTGGCGAGTGGATCAGCTCCGTGGACCTAGAGAATCACATCGTCGGCGTAGCGGGTGTGGCCCAAGCCTGCGTTGTGGCAGCACCTCATCCCAAGTGGGATGAACG
>DNHM01000067.1:0-226 GCA_003485885.1 Acidimicrobiaceae bacterium | reverse complement strand
GCCGACGTGGCGCCGGAAGCGATCATCGCTCACTGCGAAAGCAACTACGCCAAATGGCAGCTTCCCGACGAAGTGCTTTTCGTCGACTCGATCCCTCTTACCGGCACCGGCAAGATGGACAAGAAGGTCGTGCGGGCCCAGCTCGAGTCAGACGGCTACCTACTGCCTGACCTCCGGAGCTAACACCCTCGCCGATAACGAGCGCGTGCCTGGCACCGGTTCGTTA
>DNHM01000242.1:2985-3422 GCA_003485885.1 Acidimicrobiaceae bacterium | reverse complement strand
AGATAGCTAGCTAGCTAGCTATCTATCCCTAGCCGCCTCAGCGTTCGGTCTCCTGCGCAGTACGGTTGTTTCGTGTATTCCTTGCGACAGGTTGTTGGCCTGCTGCTCACGATGGCGTTAGTGGCCGTCGCCTGTCGATCTGAAGCCGCCATTGACCTGGCCGAGAGCGACCGCCCATCATCGTCGATTGACGGTGGCGAGATCGCTACACCCGACCCAGACGCGACTGCGGTTGACACCCCTCCAGAATCATCGACAGAGACGCCCGTAGAGGGCACAGGCGGCGCTGGAAGCGAGCCTGACCGGCAGGGTCCCGCCCAGTTTGCTGGTGAGCCTCCACCAGCATTCGTAGTGCCTGACGGATGGGATCAGCCGTTTGCGCTCGATCAAGGTGTTGTTGAAGGTGTCTTACCCAACGGCATGTCGTACCTGATCCG
>DNHM01000242.1:0-2958 GCA_003485885.1 Acidimicrobiaceae bacterium | reverse complement strand
AACAACGGTCGACCAGGGAGCCAGGCGCAACTTCGGATGGTCGTGCGGGCCGGCTCGATCAACGAAGAAGCGGGTACCGAGGGTGTTGCTCATTTTCTTGAACACATGATGTTCAACGGCACCGAGCGGTTTCCCGGCAACGAGATCGTCCAGGTAATGGAAGGTTTCGGCTCAGGGTTTGGGCCCGATGTCAACGCGTATACGAGTTACGAGGAGACGGTCTACGAGCTGCAACTTCCAACCCGCTCAGCCAAAACAGTGCAGCTTGGGCTCGACGTGTTGTTCCAGTGGGCGACGGCTGCGACCATTGAAACCAACGCGGTTGTCGAAGAACGAGGGGTGGTTCGCGAGGAACACCGGCGGTCCGTCGAACCTCTGTCGGGCCGTATCGGGGCCGAGGTCCGCGACGTCTTGCTCGCAGGAACCGACTACCTCGGACGGGATCCGATTGGACAGGCTGACGTCATCGAATCGATGACCGAGGTTGAGCTTCGTGCCTTTTATCAGCGCTGGTATCGGCCAGAGTTGATGACAATCGTTGCGGTTGGTGACATCGATGTCGCCGACATCGAGCGACGGATTGTGGCAACGTTCGTGCAACCGCCACCCGACGATGCGTTCGAACGAACGCCCTTTGTTACTGCGCCAGGTTCGTTGCCTGAGCCAGTCTTCGATGTATTCACTGACAGCGAGATCCAACGCACCGAACTCGAGGTCCTGTGGCGCCTGGACGACTCTCCCGTCACATCGCCGTTTACGATGCGTTCTAAACTCGTCGCGTCCATGGCTATGAGCATGGTCAGTACCCGGCTGTTTGAGCTGGTCCAACGTGGCGAAAGTGTCATGCTGAGCGCCAACGCTGGAGCCAGTGGCTATTTGGGGTCTTCTCAGATTGTGAGCCTGTCGACCGCGACTGCGCCCACCGATGTCGGCGCGGCGCTCCAAGACCTGCTTGTCGAGGTCGAACGGGCTCGACAATTCGGCTTTACATCCGAAGAACTGGAGCGTGAGCTTGCCTCAGCCCGCTTGCAGGTCGCTCAGCGGTTCGCCGAGAGCAGCACTCGGCAGGATGCTGAGATCGCGGGGGACCTCGTGAGTTATGCACTCGATCGAGGGATCCCGGCCAATGCCGCCGATCGCCAAACCATCGCTAACCAGGTGATCGATTCGATCACGGTCGACGATGCACAACGGTTTCTGTTCGATGTGCTGGCCTCTCATCCCTACGTGTTGGTCACCGGCGCTGCAGCCGACGAAGCTGATCTCCCACTACCAGAGGCTCTGGCAGACTCGTTCTACGGCGTGGTCGGGACTGAGGTGTCACCGGGCGATCGAGCGGTCACGTCGATCACTGAGTTGATGGCTCGACCAGATGCTGCTGCTGTCGTGGACCAGCGGCGTATTGCCCCACTCGATGCAACGATCGTTACCTACGAGAACGGGGCCCGGTTGGTCTTCCGGCAGACCCAGATCACTGAAAACATCGTACGGCTCCAAGCCCAAAGTCCGGGTGGATTCTTCGCGGTTGATGGCCCCGAGGTTCCGTTGCTCGGCTGGACAGCCCCGCTGGTGACTGGCAGCGGCTATGAGAGCGTCGACATCGTCACGTTGGACCGATTGCTCGCGGGGTCGCTCGCGTCGCTGAGCACGTCGATTGGGCGATCGAGCGAATGGATATCGGGGGAAGCGTCGACCGGTGATCTCGAGACGATGTTTCAGCTGCTCCATCTCCAGGTGACCGAACCCACGATTAGTGATCTTCAAGTGCGCCAGTTCGATGAGCGCTGGCGCCCTCTGGCCGAGAACCCGTCGGTGAATCCACCAGTGGCTGGCGATCTAGAACTGTGGCGACTTCGTTATGGCGACAGCCCATGGTTTCGGCTGATACCAACGATCGAGGATCTCGACGGCGTTGATGCTGATGCGATGGTGTCCGCGTACCAGGACCGGTTCGCAGATGCCGGAGACTTCGTGTTCGCTGTTGTTGGTGACTTCGACGCATCCGAGCTGATTGACCTCGGCGCCCGGTACCTGGGCACATTGCCCGATACTGGTCGGCGCGAGACGCCGATTGACCGAGATCCTGGCGTGCCCGAAGAGAACCTGGTGGCAACGGTTGTCGCTGGTGTTGGTGACCAAGGCCGGGTGCGTATCAATTGGGAATCGCCCTATCCATTCACGCTCGAAGCTGATGTGGCTGCTCAGGCCCTGGAGTTGGTGGTGAATGCCCGACTACGCGATCTGATCCGTGAACAACTGGGTGCAAGTTATGCGCCGAACGCGTCGATAAGCATCTTGGCCGAACCGAAGTCATGGGTTGACACCATTATCGAGGTCGAGTCCGATCCGGAGCGCATCGACGAGGTGTCACAGGTCATCCGTGAGGAGCTTGACCGCATCCGATCGGGTGAGCTCGATCAGGTGTACCTCGGTCTGGCCGTCGACCAGTTGGTCGAGAGTTATCGGTTCTTCAACAACGCCCAGTGGCTCGGATTGCTGTTGTTCCATACCTGGTACCAAGACCGTCCGCCAGGCGAATTCCGGACCCGCACCGATATCGCAAACCAGTTAACCGTCGCCGATATGGCCGACACAGCCCAGCAGGTTTTCCCGCCGACAAGGTCGGTCGAGATTCAGCTCATTCCGGCAGGCTGACGTCAGCCGAGGAATTGGGCAATCGCGTGGATGAGCAACCCGACAAGGCCGCCAACAACGGTGCCATTGATGCGGATGTACTGCAGGTCACGTCCTACTTGTAGCTCGATGCGTTCGCTGGTGTCTTGTGCGTCCCAGCCAGCGACGGTGGAGGAGATCAGGTCGGCGATCTCGTTACGGCTCTCGCCGGCGAGGTGCGCCACGGCGCCCACGAGCCAGTTGTTGACCTTGTCCTGAAGCACCGGATCGTTGCGCAGTGCCTCGCCTGCGCTGAGGGCCGTGGCATGGATCCGGAGCCGGAGT
>DNHM01000520.1 GCA_003485885.1 Acidimicrobiaceae bacterium | reverse complement strand
TCTGTCTCTCTGTCTCCCTCTGTCTCTCTTGCTGTCGGTGGATGGAGCCTCACAGAGAGGTTCAGGTCACCGACAGGGTCACCGGGATGCATGCCTTGCTAACCCTGGTGTGGTTGCACGGCAGTGCGTGTGCGCATGGTGCACGAGCTCCTAAGGTTGCAGGGCCGACATCTGGTCGGTGTAAGTAGCGAGATCGAAATAGTCTCGCCACAGCGTGATCAGCCCGTGTTGGTCGACATCGAAGAAGCCAGCGACGGGCAGTTCGAGCCACCCGTGACCAATCTTGAACCGGTCGACGCGTTCGTTGACGACCCGATTGCCATGTGTGATCTGTGAGCTGACTGGCCACGAGACTTCGCTGGCTGCGCCGAGAAAGTTATCTAGTACGGCGCGCACGCCTTCCCGTCCGGTGATCGGTCGCATCGGCACGTTCTCATACGAGACATCTTCGGCGAGCATGGTTATGGCAGCATCGACGTCGAGTCGTTCGATGGCCTCGATGAACGCGGTGACGGTTTCGCTTGGGGTCATAGCGCCACGTTAAGCGACAAGGCGGCTGTTCTGTCGAGCCGATTTTGTTCACGAAGAGTGGTTATCTCGACGCCTGCCGCCCGCCGGTAGTCTCAGCATGCTTATTCGGCTGCCGTGCGACAAGTTGTAATAGCATGTTTCAGCCGCCCTGATGTGGCGAAACTGGATGTGGCCGGTTGCTGGCTACGGTGCACTGTCACTCACTAAGAAAGGTCGGACGATGGCTTCGCCCATGATGTATTCGGTTCCTGAGATCAGCTGCGAACATTGCGTGACAGCGATTACCGCTGAGGTCACCCAGGTGCCCAACGTTGCGTCGGTCGAGGTCAATATCGATGCCAGGACCGTGACCGTGCAAGGCGGGAAAAGCTCTCAGATTGTTGCCGCAATCGACGAGGCCGGTTACGACGCGGCTCGAATCCGCGGCGCTGCGACCGCTGAGCAACAGCTCGATGACGGTGTTGTTCGGGTCACGAGATGGACGTTCCCGCCCGGCAGTGAAACCGGCGCCCATGTGCACCAGTACGACTACGTTGTTGTCCCTATCACCGACGGTGAACTAACTATCGAAGCCGATGGCGAAACAACGGTCGCGCCGCTCTCCATAGGCGTCTCGTATCAGCGAGGCAAAGGGGTTGCCCACAATGTTGCCAACGACGGCGACGCTCCGGTGGCGTTCGTCGAGGTCGAGTTACTCGACAACTAGATCTCCCGTGGCCGCAGCGGAGTTTCGCAGTCGTTAACGAGTGTTGATGAATGCCTGCCGACAGGCAGCTCTATGCTCTCAACCATGAGTAACCGATTTTCGAAGCTTGTGCGCGTAGCTTGTGGGTTGCTCGGTGCATGTGCACTTGTGATGACGAGTTGCGGTGGTGGCTCAGCCGACACAGCAGTCGAGGCTTCGCCACTAATGGCGGAGCCAACACCCGCAGGATCGTCGCTTGTCGCATCGACGGTTGGCGGTGGGCAGATCGACTTCGGTTCGTTCGAAGGTCAAGATGTTGTCCTGTGGTTCTGGGCGCCGTGGTGACCGACCTGCACCCAAGAAGCCCCTGCGGTCGCAGAGGTTCAACGGTTATTTGCTAACGATGTCACCGTGATCGGTGTGGCTGGCCGCGACGAAGCAGCCACGTTCCAGGAGTGGATCACGTCACGAGAAGTCGACGGCTTCGAACACATCGCGGACCCTAACATCGCGGTGTGGCGAGAATTCGGGATCACGTCGCAACCCGCTTTTGTCTTTATCAACGACGACGGCACCTCCGAGAGCCGAATCGGCGCAATGGGGCTCGAGGGCCTTACCTCCAGGATCAACGAACTCATCGCGGCCTGAACTTCAGCCGGTTCCCGTTTGGGTCGGGTTCAATCTTGTTCGCGGAACGTAGCGATGACCACGGTGGTGACGAGCCCCAAGCCTGCAGCCATAAAGAACGCGCCCCTGACCGACCAGTCGATGAGTGGCACAAACAAGATCGGTCCGATCGCGTGGCCTACGAATCGGAACGACAACAGGAACGACAGTGCGCCACCGCGGTTCGTGGGCATGATCGATGCACCGAGCGCTTGAAAGACCACAATGATGGCGCTGATTGCAGCGCTGGCGATTATCCACATGATGCCGAGCGCCCATCCGCTGGTTGCGAACGAGGGAACGCCGGCTAACACGGTGGCGGTTGCCGCGGCAATCAGTCCGAGCTTTCGGGTGCCGACCGAGTCCAGTAGGCGGCCCCAAGTTGGACCCAGCACGAGAGCACTCATGGCGCCACCAAACAAGACGATGCCGGTCGCGGTGCCTGATAGGTCGAGCACATCTCGGGCTGCGACCCCTACGAGCACGCTTATACCGATCGGCCCTGCGGCAGCGAACAGGAATGCCACGCCGAGTGCGACCATACGGCGAGTCAACAGTGGGCGCAGGCGGGGTGCCTCGGCATCACGTCGGGCTTCGCCCTGGGGCGGCGCCAACGCAAGCACGAGCGAAACCAACATCGTTCCCCAAAAGGCATACCGCCAGCTGGTATCGGCAGCGACGCCGCCGATGATCGGGCCCAACCCACCGCCGAATGCCTGAAAGCTCGAATAGATGCCGACCTGACGGCCGAATCGGTCGGCAGGAACTGTTTCGGCCAGCCCGGCAAGAAGCAGGGGAGTGATGAAGGCGTTCGCTACTCCTTGCATCGCCCTGGCAAGGATGAAGACTGTCAGATTCGGGGCCAACGCGCAGCCGATGCTTGCCGCTGCATACAGCAGGTAGGTGCCGCGCACGGTGCGCCGGCGCCCCCATCGTTCGCCCAGGGTCCCCGAGACCAACAACAGGGCTGCAAACGGCAGGAGGTACAGGCTGAAGCCCAGGCTGACAGCACTCGAGGAAGCATCGAATTCTTCGCGTAGCTCCGGAAACATCGGCACGATTACGACGGTCCCAAACGGCCCCATGAAGCCACCCACATACAGCGGAAGTCGACTGAGGAGTGTGCCTGGCGAGCGAGCTCCATCGTGCGACATCAGATGACAGTAGATGCCACAGGCGAAACGTTTCTGAACCGATTGAACGAAATAGTCGTCCGATCGTTGCAGAAACGTAGAGGTTGGGTGCCATAAGGTCGGTGTGGCGAGTGCCGGCATGTGGCCAGTACGGGCCGAGGGCCAAGGGCCGAAAGGGTTGTTATGAACATCGATGTCTCGTCAGTTGATCACGCACTCACCACTACCCGAGCTGTGCGGTTACGGCTCGATCTCGAACGTACTGTCGACAATCAGATCATCTATGACTGCATCGATGTCGCTGAGCAGGCTCCTTCGGGTGGCAACCAAGGAAGCCGACGGTGGGTCGTGGTGCGTGATCCAAAGGTGAAAGCGCAGCTGGCCGAGCTCTACATGGCCACAGGTGGCGAGTTCATGATCGGCGCCCGCAACAAGATCGCTGGCACAGGCCATCCTCAAGAACGAGTGATGAATTCGGCGGCCTATCTGGCGGAACACCTGGCGGAGGTTCCAGCGATCGTCATACCAACCATCATGGGAGTTCACGACGGCAGTGGCAGGCCCGGCCTGTTCGACTCGGTGGTGCAGTCGGTGTGGAGTTTCTGCGTTGCGCTTCGGGCGCGCGGTCTGGGTACCGCCTGGACCACGGCAATTCTGGGCAAGAGCGATGAGTTGCGAGAGGTGCTGGGTGTTCCCGAGACCAGTACCCAGATCGCAATGATTCCTGTGGCTTGGTACACCGGCGACGATTTCAAGAAGGCGCCTCGTTACCCGGCGCGCGACATCACCTTTATCGATCAGTACGCGCACACCTGGGAATCTGGACCCAGCGATCCGGCCTGTCTGGCCGACGGCCCTGGGTGCGTCGTCGAGGCCGATATTAAGGCGCCGATCCAACAGGTCTGGGACCTGGTCACCGACATTAACTTCGGTGCGCAGTTCAGCCCTGAGTTCGTTGGTGCCCGATGGGCCGATGGTGTCGATGGTCCCGCTCTTGGCGCACAGTTCATCGGGTCGAACAAACATGAAGCGATCGGTGAGTGGGACGTGCCGTGTTTCATCAATCGCTACGAAAACCTCGTTGAGTTCGGGTGGGTCACGTCAGATGCCGATAACCCTGGCGCCCGTTGGTGCTTCGAACTGGCCAGGATCGCAGGAGCCACTCGGCTTCGTTACACCCTGACTCTGGGGCCCGGCCCGTCTGGTATCAGCCAGGCCATCGCGTCGATGCCCGACAAGGAGCCCCGTATTCTGCACCGTCGCATCAACGAACATCGCTCGAATATGCAGGCGGTCATCGACGGTGTCGCTGCCGCCGTCCACCGCGAGTCGGATGGACCCAACCCCATCTTTGGGTAGCTGACCCTGTGACCCTGTGACCCTGCGACTTTGTGCCCTTGAGGGCCCGTTGGGTGGCCTTTACGCTTGGGTCACCCCCCAACTGTTACGAGTACCAGATGATCTTTGAAGAAGTTGTCGCGCTGTCGAAGCCGTTCGATGAGGCTGTTGAAGCTGTCAAACACGCTCTTGCTGCGGAAGGTTTCGGGACCCTCACCGAGATCAACATGCAACAGACGCTTAAGGCCAAGATCGACAAGGACATTGCGCCGTATGTGATCATTGGCGCCTGCAATCCGACGCTCGCGAGCAGGGCGCTCGAGCTCGAACCGCAGATAGGTGTTTTGTTGCCCTGCAACGTCGTTGTGCGACAAGACGGTGACCGGGTTCTGGTCGAAGCACTCGACCCCAACCTCATGGCCACCATTACCGAGAACGAAGCGATGGTGCCGATCGCCGCCCAGGCCCGGGAGCTCATCAATAATGCGCTAGCCAGGCTTACCGCACCGCCTGCGCTTCCCGATCACACCTGATCATGGCCGAGACAATCAACTGTCCCGATTGCGGCGTGCGCAACCGGCTACCAACGGTGTCGTCAGGGCGCCCCCGATGCGGGAAGTGTCAAACCGACCTGCCGTGGTTGTCCAATGCGACGACCGCGGACTTCGACCAAACCATTGCAACTGCGTCGATGCCGGTGCTGGTGGATCTTTGGGCCCCGTGGTGCGGCCCGTGTCGCGCCGTTGCGCCAGCACTCGAGGAACTCGCTCGCACACGCGCTGGTTTTTTGCGAGTCGTAAAGGTGAACGTCGACGAGGAGCCGACCGTTTCTGGTCGCCTCGGCGTACAAGGCATCCCAACGATGGTGCTCTATCACCAGGGCATCGAAGTCGGTCGCCAAGTCGGAGCGTTACCAGCGGCCAAGATCGGCCAATGGGTCGACACAGCGATGGCGTCGGCGTAGCCAAACAAGCCCGAGCCGACCTCGTTCCTCGAGGCCGGCTGGTGGGTCGTCTAGTTCTCTTCAGCTGGTCGGTCGTCGCTAGGAACGATGAGCAGAGGGCACGTTGCGTGATGAGCGAGGTAGGTGCTGGTTGAACCAAGGAGCAGTCCAACAAAACCGCCATGTCCCCGAGTGCCGACAACAAGCAGGTCGGCGTCCTTCGCGGCCTCAATGAGCGCAGATCCGGGGTGGCCGCGAATGCAACGACCCTCGATCTGGATGTCCGAGTTGCGTTCTCGGATCAGTTCCATTTCCGCGTCGAGAACTGCGGCTGCCGAATCGGCGAATATTTGGGGATCGAATGCCATGCCGATTTCTGCTGGCGTAGCCGGGTCGGTCCACGTGTGAATGATCTCGATCTGGTCATTCGCTTGGGCATGGGACAAGGCCCAATCGATCGCAGCGTGCGCTCCGGTGGAGCCGTCGATACCAACGACGATCTTCTCGCCGTCGGAATCTGCTGAGTTGGGATTTGTGTTGTTCGTCACCATCGAATGATCGTAGGCACTGGCTGGCGGCGGTAGAGGCTTTGGACCCGGACTTGATACGTGCTAGCCCTTGGGGCGTTGGCCGTAGTCCTGCCACGGCCGGTCTCGGTCGGCCACGACATCGCGGACGCCGCGTTCCTCGAGGTCTTCGGCCCACAACAGTGCTTCTTCGGTATGGCGAGTCACGCCGTCGAAAAACGTGCCCATCATTTGTGACGTACGAAGCCCCATGTTCTCAAAAGCCTGATTGATCAGCATCTTGTTGAGTGCAAGCTGATTCGCGGGAATATGACGGAATCGTTGAGCGTCAGCTTCGATGGTCGCGGCCAGGGCTTCAGGCTCGACGACGTGCGCAACAAGGCCGATCCGGAACGCAGTGTCAGCATCGATTGCTCGGCCTGTCAACAGGAACTGCTTGGCATGTTCGAGTCCGAGTCGATAGATCCACATCATGGTCGTAGGTGTGCCAAAGACTCGGCTGGGTGCGTAACCAATGTGGGCGTCGCTGGCCATGTACAGCTGGTCACAACACAGGACCAGGTCAGTAGCGCCACCCACCGCCCAGCCGCTGACCTCACCAAGCACGGGCTTTGGGCACTCCCAGATCTTCATGAAACGACGCACATTGTTATGCATGAATTGGTAGTCACGAACGGGATCCCATGCGCCTTCGCGCGGTTTGGGACCTTTTGCACCGTACGGGGTCGTCCAGCCGACGTAGTCGGGTTCTTCGATGGTGGCGCCAAGGTCGTAACCAGCCGTCAATGTGCCATCGGCACCACGCAACACAATGGCCGCTACGTCAGCGGACTTCGTTGCTGCATCGATACCGTCGGCCAGACCCTGGATCACCGCCTCGTTCAGTGCATTGCGCTTATGGGGGCGGTTCAACGTGATGATGGCGATGTCGTCGCGTTCTTCATATAACACCGGTTCGGTCATGAGACGAGATTGCCACAGCTGCGAGGCCTGGTGTCAGCCGCCGTTGGCAACCGTCCCTTTGGCGACGCGATCGGCATCGACAACCGTCGCTGGTTCGAGCGCAGGCAGATGCCCCGGCTGATGACAACCAAAGGAGTTGAGGGGGATTATTGAGCTGCGAGCGTGGTCCCTACTGAGAATTCGAGCTGAAATCTTGATAAATCTGGGTGATGGTTCAAGGTAAGGCGTATGACTACGAAACTGAGCCTGCTCCTCGCAGTAGCGCTGGCCGTAGTCGGCGCCTTCTTCGTGCCCGTTGCTTCGGCCCAGGGCGAGCCAACGTGCGTGCGCACACGGGTCGAGATGCCAACTCCTGAACCCACGACCGTTCCCAACGACGGGCCGACCGATGATGTCGTCGTGAATGCAAACGCGACCGCGGCACCTGCATGCGCTGACGCCGAGGCGTATCCCGGTCCGTTCACCACCAAGCCAACCACCCCGACGAGCCCGTACTCCGCCCCAATCGGCTTGGTTGCGAGCGCACCAGCAACTGCTCCGGCTGAATCGCCAACTGCCGGGCTGGCCCACAGCGGCAGCGAAGTGTTCGTTCTTGCCTATCTCGGTACGGGGCTCCTTGCATTCGGTGCAGTCGCACTGGGTACACGTCGAAGCACACGCCTTGGCTAGCTAGATAGTGGCGAGCTAGTAAGTGGCTCACGCTACGAACACCTTGCATCGTTCTTCCCAATACCCTCCAGCCCGAGCCGGAGGGTGTTGACGTTTTTGTCGCCTTCAGCAGGGCTTCAGGAAGCTTCGTGCATGGTTGCGGTGTCCCCAATAACAGGGAGCCAATCATGGACCGCACTCAACGAACCGCAACATTCGCAGGACTCGCCTTGGTCGCCGCATCACTTGTCGGCGCTGTCGTTGTGAGCCAAGGATCAGGCGACGTAATGCTCGGTAATGCCCCCACTGTCACCAACCGAAGTCATGGTGGCTGAGTTCGATGATGATGCGGCGGATTCCCCGTCGACTGTGGAAATGGATCCATCTCGGTAGTTATGTGCTGCTGCCGCTCGGCATCGTGCATGGGATCACTGCCGGCACCGATTCCGGGTCGAGCTGGTATCAGCTGATCAGTGGTGGCCTGATTGGTTTACTTGCATTCCTGACGGCATGGCGAGCATGGAAGATCCCCAATCGTCGCACCGCCGTTCCGGCTGCGGCCTAGGTTTGGAGCCATCGTGCGCATATTGATCGTCGAAGACGAACTTTCCATGGCTGACTCGCTGCGGCGAGGGATCGAAGCCGAGGGTTTTGCCATCGACGTAGCGCACGATGGCATCGACGGGTTGCATCTGGCACGTGAGATCGCCTACGACGCCATCGTGCTCGATCTCATGTTGCCGGGAATGAACGGGTTCCTCGTGTGTCGCACGCTGCGGGATGAACAGATCTGGACGCCGATCCTGATGTTGACCGCCAAACAGGGTGACCTTGACGAAGCAGAGGGGCTTGACACGGGCGCCGACGATTATCTGACCAAACCATTTTCGTTCCCGGTACTTATCGCCCGACTACGAGCACTGCTTCGACGGGCGCAGTCGACCGAACCGGTCACGTTCACCGCTGGCGATTTGGTGTTGCATTCGGCGCTCCGCCGAGTCCACCGAGGCAACACCGAGGTCGATCTGACCGCCCGAGAATTCGCTGTGCTTGAGTGTCTTATGCGTCAGGTGGGCCAGGTATTAGCGAAGACAGAAATTGTGGAGAAAGTGTGGGATTTGCACTTCGATGGAGATCTGAACATCGTCGAGGTCTATGTGCGTTCGCTTCGCAAGAAGATTGACGAGCCTTTCGGCCGCCGGTCGATTGAAACGGTCCGAGGCGCTGGTTACCGACTCGCCGAGAACGGAGGCTGAGTCATGAGAATTAGTCCGATGACGAACAACCCAATCACGAACAAATCGCTGCGCATCAACACGAAGTCCGTTCGTTTCCGCACCACGGCGGGTGCAGCGGTCGCTCTGATCGGCTTGCTTGCTGTGGCCGGTTTCGGCGTGAACTGGTTTGTAGGTCGCCAGATCCAACGTTCGTTCGACCAAACACTCTTTGAGCAAGCCGCCGACCGGGCAGCGCTGATCGACGGAGGTGCGTCACCCGACACACTGATGACTCCGGTGGGCGATGAAGACTTCGTGGTTGCGATTGGGCCGGATGGTGAACGACTCGCGTCGGCCGGGGTGATGGTTCCTGGCGATCTTCGCACAGATGTCCCGCTTGGGATGAGCGACCTCTTGGTTACGGTGATCGGCTCGGGCCATAACGCAGAGCAAGAGAATCTTCGGGTGGCAGCGGTCGAAGCGACAAACGGTGTGCGGGTCATCGTGGGCAACGAGGGAGAGAACGCCCGAAGTAGCCAGGCTGCTGTGCGAAACATATTGCTGGCCGTCATGCCACTTACGGCGCTTGCTGGCGCGGGTGTTGCATGGTTCGTGACAGGCCGAGCTTTGGGACCGGTAAAACTGATGCGTTCGGAACTCGACGATGTCGTCGGGGCCGGCGATGGCCGACGAATCACCGAGCCGGGCTCTGGCGATGAAATCGACGAACTCGGCGCCACGATCAACGGTGTGCTCGACCGGCTCGATCAGCAGAGTTTGCAGCAACGACAGTTCGTAGCCGATGCATCACACGAGCTCAAGAGTCCGCTGGCGAACGCTCGGGCAATCATTGACACGTCGAGCATCGCAGCGGATGCCCACGAGTTCGAACGAGTCACGACGTCGGTGGGGGTCGAGCTCAATCGTCTTCACACGCTTGTCGATGACCTGCTGTACCTCGCCCGAGCCGACGAGGGTGCCCCTCGCACGCTCAAAACGATCGACCTGGCTGACCTCGTGTTCGACGAAGCAGAACGCGTGGCGGCCACGAGTCAAAAACACATCGATGCGAGTGGTGTGGTGCCGGTTGGCGTTCGCGTCGAGCCATCGGAGGCTGCCCGGGCGATCCGAAATCTGTTGGAGAATGCCGAACGATTTGCAGCTCAGAGCGTCACGCTTGCCGTGGTCGAAACTGGTGCCATGGCGACCCTTATTGTCGCCGACGATGGGCCAGGTATTGCGCCCGAAGATCGTGACACAGTTTTCGAGCGGTTCGCCCGTGTCCATACCGATAGGGCTCGTTCCGCTGGCGGAACGGGACTTGGCCTGTCGATTGTTGCTTCGATTGTTACTGCCAACGGAGGCGCCATCGTGCTGACCGATGCGCCGTCCGGCGGAGCCCAATTCGAGTTGTCGTTTCCCGTGAACAGCTAGAGATAGCAACCGTGGAGTGAGACGCTTGGTGCGCAACGAATGGTGCGAGATCGGAGCCTTTCACTCCACGCGTTCACTCGTCGGGTTGTGGAGATCGCCGAGCAGTGAGTTGGCGGGCCGACGTGCGGTGCGCGTCGGCCGCCAGCTTGGCTGAGAAACCAATGGCTGCAATGGCGAAGGGAACCACGATGCTCTGCCAGGTTGCGAGGCCACCAATGGTGTAGGTCACGGCGAACGCTACCGCGGTAAGCGCAGTGAGTACCAAGGTGGTCACTGCTGCATCTCGCCACACGGTCGGGTTGATCCGCGGGCCCCTGTGGAATGCGCCGGCAAGGTCGTGGAGGACGAGGGTGATGTACAACCCGCTACCGACCGCAGCCATGAGTGCGACAGGGACTTCGGCCACGAGGGTCCCCAGGCCGAACAAGGCACAACCCAGTCCACTGGTCAACGTTGAACCGGCGATGCTGCCAATGAGGATGATGCCGGATGCAACCAACATGATGCCGAGCACGTTTTCTGTGTCGCTCTGAGCATTCACGAGCAGCGCCAGGGCAATCGGAAGCAGCAGCGTGGCCACTGCGCACAGCGGACCAGCGCGAAGGATGCGGTCGATCTGCCAGGTCAACATGTCGATGCTGCTACCACGAGCGCCCCCGTGCCATTGCCATGCGGAGTTGACGGATCTGGTCGATAACGGTCACCACCGGGTCATCGGGTACCCACGCAACGATGCCGACACCACGCTCTCGTAATGATTGCACGCCGATCTGCTGCTCGACCGCTGCGAGTCGTCGTGCTTGTTCGTTGGTACGACTTGTTATACGGAGACGGGCGCGGGTTGCCGTGGGTTGCCGTGACTCAGGAACCAGAACAGATACCGGGTTGCCTCGACTCCGAATCTCGGCGACAAGTGCGACCATCAGCGGATCCCGAAGCGGCGACACCGCAACGACAATGGCGTTGTTTGGAATCGTCGACACCGCGGGCGGCCGATACATACGCCTGCTTGCTTCGGGTGCGTTGCTCACCGCGACCAGATGATCAGCAATCTGGAACAGCTGATTACGGCCCAGCTTCGGCGGCAACCACTGCACCGTGTGGCCGACTACCAGGAGGCCCACCCGGTCGTGCATGGCGAGGTGACCGCGGCTCAAGGCCATGGCAGCACTTACCGAGCGGCGTTGGGTGATGCGTTGTTCGTCGTCGCCGCCATCGTGGGCATCGACAATGACGACCATGGTCGTCGACCGATCGGGATGTCGAAGTGTGACCCATGGTTCCTGTCGGCGATTGCTGATGCGCCAATTGATGTTGCGGGTCGAGTCGCCGGGCTGAAACGGGCGGATGTCGGCGATCTCCATACCCTGGCCGCGGTCGTTGCTCTGGTGACTGCCGACTATGCGCCGGAATCGTTCTGCCTCGAGCGATGCGGAGATGCGGTCTTCGGGCAGGCCGATAGTGACGGTGGTATCGGTGAAGACGTCGGCCTGGCCGCCGAACATGGAGAACCTGTCGTTCAACCGGGCGGTCAACTTGGTGATGCGAGCAATGCCCCATTCGGAGCCCCGCACCGTGAATGCCAGTGTTGCCGTGCTCCCTGGTCTGACGGTCGTGACAGCGCGGAGCGAACCAACAGCGGCTAGACGTGCACTTGGTTCCAGTTCGATCTCGACTCGGGGTACGCCACTGGTGCTGGTGATGTCGACCAGGATCGTGACTTCTTCGCCTTCGAGGATCCGAGAACGGTCAGCCCGAATACTGATCTGGCCATCGATCGGACGCCACAACGCCAACCCGGCCGCTGCTGCGATCAGGAACGGTGTGGTCAACGCCAGGATTTCTGGTCGTCGAAAACCGATGGCTGTGGCTAGACCGGCGACGGCGATCAGGCAACAGACGTCGAAGAACGGCAGTCGCCGGGCCAGGTCTCGGTCACCCGTGAGCCTGACCGTTGTTGACGGCTCGGAACGACCCTCGGCTGCTGAACCCTTGGTTGCTACACCTGGGGTTAATGAACGCGGTGCCAAGGTCAGCCCTGAGGGTCAGCGGCAGTCAACGAGGCCGGCATGGCCACGGTGTTCATGCAGTAGTCGACGATGTCTGCGCCGGTAACGCCTCGAAGCCACTCGTCTGGTTTGAGAATGAGACGGTGAGCAAGCGCCGGCACCGCGATTGCATGGACATCGTCGGGTGTAACGAAGTTTCGTCCGTCGAGTGCTGCCCATGCTCGAGACGCACGTAGCAGGGCGAGCGAGCCCCGGGGGCTGGCTCCAGCATCGGTGCGGCCCGAGTCTCGGGTCGAGGTCACGAGTTCGACCATGTACTGGGCCACGCTGCGTTCGACCTGCACTGCTTCGACGGTTATTTGGAGATCGCGAAGTGTGTCGGCGTCGATGACCCGGTCCAGGCTGACTTCTTCTTTACCGCGCCCGGCTCGGCGGACAAGGATCTCGGTTTCGGCATCGAGATCGGGATACCCGACATTGAGCCGGAGGAGAAATCGATCGAGCTGTGCTTCGGGCAGGGGATAGGTGCCGCCTGACTCGATGGGATTCTGGGTAGCGATGACGATGAACGGCCGTGGCAGCGGATGGCTGACACCATCGACCGTGACCTGGCGTTCTTCCATGGCTTCGAGGACGGCGGACTGTGTCTTCGGCGGTGCACGGTTGATCTCGTCTCCGAGCACAAGGTTGGCAAAGACCGGACCGGGTTTGAATGTGCCCGAAGCACTTCCTGCTTCGAACAGGGTCGAGCCGGTGATGTCGCCAGGAACCAGGTCGGGGGTGAACTGGACCCGAGAGAAGTCCAGGTCAGCCACCTGGGCGATCGATCGGGCAATGAGCGTTTTGGCTAGGCCGGGTACGTCCTCGAACAGCACGTGGCCGCTGGCAAAGATGCCGGTGAGAAGGAGCTTGAGGACATCTCGTTTGCCGACGATCGCCTTTTCGAGTTCGTCGAGCATGGCGGTGCCGTAACGGGCGACGTCGCTCGTTGTGTGGGCAGTCATTTCGGAGTATCTCCTGGGGGTGTTGAGTCGTGGATGGATGCTTCGAGGTTGGCGATGCTGGCCTCGATCCATTGGTTGTTAAATTTTTTGGGCACTGGACCAGCCGGGTCAAGGTCCCGGAGTCGTTCGAGTGCAGTGATCTCGTTGACTGCAGTCGTCCACCGAGCCGGATTGTCCTTGCCGGAGAGAAGTGTTGTCTGCCATCGTCGTTCATGCGGATTCAATGCCCGACTTCGTTGGGCGTGCCAGTTGGCGATGCCCCACGGGCCGCGTTTGTTGGGGTCGCTTCCGGTTGCCTGTGCGCCGGTCGCTGCGGCTGAGACCAGCAGTGAGATGGTTGCAATGACCGCAAATAACGTGAGCAGGCCGGTCATGTCGCGACCTTCGATCGGCGTTTGCTGATGCGTTGCCAGGCAATGGCGGTGTAGTAGTCGCGTATCTCGCTTAGTGCGCCAATTGCTGATGCCCGCATGTCTTCGTCGATTGGTTCCTCGGAGAATCGAGCTCGTTGAAACAGGTGTGTCAACTGCTCGAGTGGTTCCTTGACCTGCTTGTGACGACCAAAGATGCGGTCAAGGTATCGCAGCGGTGTTTCGGCTGGCATGCGGGTCAATTCGGTTGCACCGAAGCCCGTTTCGACCGCGGCGTATGCCCGTTGAATGGCGTAACGGGGGCTGTCGCCTTCGTTGAGTTCGTCGATCAGATCCCGAGCGAAATCGGCGATTGCTTCGGCCTGCTCCTCTTCGGTGATCTCAACCGCCGCGCTGCGTGTGAACGAGATGGAGGGCCGGCTGAATCGAAACGAGAACCGTTGCCGCGACAGCAGGTAGAGAAGGCCAATTCCCATGGCGATGGCCAGCGCTATGACCACTGGTTGAGGCAGCTCAATCGGGTTTTCTACCCGCGGTGTATCGTCCTGATCTTGTGCCAGGTTGGCTTCGATCGGCAGCACGTTGCGAGCCGGCGGCGCACCGGTTCCCCCGGACGTGAACTGTTCAGTATTGCTGGCGACGCTTGCGAGCAGGAGCAGCGCACACGTGCCGAGCACGAAGAAGATGACGCGACGGAGTCCCGCTTGTCGAAGTGCGTTC
>DNHM01000546.1 GCA_003485885.1 Acidimicrobiaceae bacterium | reverse complement strand
CTTCGCTATCTGGGGTAGTTCGCAGCTTGGTTAGAGGTCCATGCCCTTGGCTACGACGGGCTCGAGCTTGTGGACCTCGGGTGCGCCAGCCATGAATGCGCCGATGGCCCGCATAGCAGTCTTCATGCCGTCGCCCTTGCCGTGGACCTCAAGGGCGGCCTGATCGGTGTAAAGCTCGAAGAACCAATAGTTGTTGTCGGCGCCCTTGTGGGCTGAGTAGATCTCAAGGCCAGCTTCTTCGTTGCTCGCAGTGATCATGTCGGCCAGAGCGGCTTCGAATCCTTCGTTCTGGCCTTCGGCACACGGGAGTTTTGCGATGAGTGAGATTTTTGACATGCCCTCAACGTAGTCCCGAACCTGCCAACAGAAGAAGGCGGAACAGCGGCGCGTGGTCTACGCGACTGACGGGCCGGGCCGTCGAAAGTTGGGGTGACACCACATACAGCGGTTTGGGTTGGAAATGCTCGTACACTCCGGCGCTGCGCGCCGCCTGCGGGCTGCGTAACCCCCACCCCCTCGAAGGCTCCCATGTCCTCAATAGTCGATGCGCCCACGGCGCGCCCCGGTGAGCTGGGCCTTGCCCATTGGCTCTCAGATCCAAAGACAAACCTCATGTCCGGGCTTGTCGTGGCGCTCGCTTTGATTCCCGAGGCGATCTCATTCTCGATCATCGCCGGTGTCGACCCCAAAGTCGGCCTGTACGCCTCGTTCTCGATCGCCATCATCATCTCGATCGCCGGCGGACGTCCCGGCATGATCTCGGCAGCTACCGGTGCCATGGCACTTGTGGTGGTGTCACTAGTCGCCGACTACGGCCTCGGCCACCTCTTTGCGGCCACGATTCTGTGCGGGCTCATCCAGGTTCTCTTTGGAGCCCTGCGGGTTGGCTCACTCATGCGTTTCGTGCCTCGTACGGTCATGCTCGGCTTTGTGAACGCGTTGGCCATTCTGATCTTCCTCGCCCAGCTACCAGCGATCATGTTGGACAAAGAATTTGACGAAGACGCCGGGTTCTTCTCGCAGCTGTCGACCATCTTCTCGAACGACGATGGTCTTGGCAGCAAACGCCTGCTCAATCTGTTGTTCATCGCCGTTGGCTTGTTCGTCATCTACATGCTGCCCCGACTGACGAAAATTGTTCCCTCACCTCTCGTGGCGATTATTGCTTTGACCGCGGTTGCGTACGCAATGAACCTCGATTTGCCAACGGTGGGCGATGAGGGAGAGCTGCCGAGTGCCCTACCGTGGGTTGCGCTTCCCGACGTACCACTCACTTTCGAGACGCTGCAGATCATCTTCCCGTATGCCCTCACGCTTGCCCTTGTTGGCTTGCTTGAGTCGCTGCTCACGGCGCAGATGCTCGACGATATGACTGACACTGACTCTGACAAGAACCTCGAAGCGCGTGGTCAGGGAGTTGCGAACGTCGCCACCGGATTCTTCGGCGGAATGGCTGGCTGCGCAATGATTGGCCAGTCGATGATCAACCACTCACAGGGTGGTCGTACTCGACTCTCGACGCTCGCATCGGGTGTCTTCCTCCTGGTCCTGATCCTGGTACTTGGCGACGTCGTCGCTGTGATTCCAATGGCGGCGCTCGTTGCCGTGATGATCATGGTTTCAATCGGCACCTTCAACTGGCGAAGCATCGGTCCCGATGCACTCAGGACTATGCCTCGCACAGAGACAGCAGTGATGCTCGCAACCGTGACCGTGGTTGTCCTCACCCACAATCTCGCCTGGGGCGTCGGTGCTGGCATCTTGTTGTCGGCAATCTTCTTCGTTCGCCACGTCTCGCACGTCGTGCGAGTCACCAGTGTTGTCGACCCTGAAAATCACGAGCGCCTGTACGACGTTCGTGGCGAGCTTTTCTTCGCCTCGACCAACGACCTGGTTCACTCGTTCGACTACGACGCAGTGAAGATGGAACGAGTCGAGATCGACCTAAGTTATGCCCGTATCTGGGACACCAGCGCAGTTGCAGCGCTCGACGCGGTCGTAGCCAAGTTCGCCGAGCGGGGTATCGAAGCCCATCTCATTGGATTGAACCGACACGCCGAACGTCTGCATTCGAATGCAACCGGCAAGGTCTCCACCCACTGACCCTAATCACTGCCCTGATCACTCGTGGACGCCCGACGAGTGGTCGTAGTCTGAACGGGTGACCGAAGCAGTTGCTATTGACGCAGTTACCGCGAGCGCTGCTCGGGCATTGTTGCGGCTTCGTGGTGACACTGCGAGCCGGGCGCTGGCGGAACTGCTCGTACGTCGATATAACACCCTCGACGATGTTGGCAAGACACGATTCTTCTTCGTGCTGCTCCGCGAGTTCGGTGCTGTACGGGCCGATGTCGATGCCGCGATTGCGGCGTATCAGAGCGATCCCGGTGAGACCCAACTGGTAGCGCTCGCAGAGGCTTCAGCCTCGCAACGACTGTTGTTGTTCCGTGCTCTAAATACTGCATCGGGTGGCATCGCGGTGCTGCTCGACATGCGGACGGTATTACTCGCACACCGCCACGATATGCCTGAGCTTGCACCAGTCGAGCGGGACCTGAAATACCTGCTGAGGTCATGGTTCAACCGAGGGTTTCTTCGGCTGCAACAACTTGACTGGACGACACCAGCACACATTCTTGAGAGCCTCATCAGGTACGAAGCAGTGCACGAGATTCGTGGCTGGGCTGATTTGCGCAGACGGTTAGCACCGGATCGACGGTCGTTTGGTTTCTTCCATCCAGCTCTTCCCGACGAACCGATCATCTTTGTCACCGTTGCCTTGACCACCGGCTTGGCCACATCGATCCAGGACGTGATCGATGCTCCGGTAACGCCGGCTCCCGAGGGCGCGGATACGGCGATCTTCTATTCGATCACCAACTGTCAGACCGGGCTGAGCGGCATCTCTTTCGGCAGTTTCTTGATCAAGCAGGTCACGGAACGGCTCACGGCAGAGGACCCTGCCCTCACCACATTCTCAACACTGTCGCCGATTCCCGGGTTTGCGACTTGGTTGGCCGAAAATCATCCCAACGCCGATACCGAGGACCGGCCTTCGATGCTGGCACTGTGTGCGATTTACCTGGTCACGGTACGTCGAGGGTCGCTACCGCACGATCCGGTGGCTCGTTTCCATCTTCGTAATGGGGCCCGCATTGAACAGATCAACTGGCACGGCGACACCTCGCCCAAGGGCATGACCGAGTCACATGGGCTCCTGGTGAACTATCTGTATTCGGGCCAGGACATCGCCGCAAACAACGAGGCACTGACGCTCGATGGTCTCGTCACAGCTTCACCTGCAGTTATTGCAGTACTAGACGACAGTCACCACGCGGCGGTGCGTACCGGTTCCTGACCCGCGACACGAAGATGCCATAGTGGCAGCATGAAAGCTGCGATTCTCCGTGCCGGACAGATGGTTGTCGAGGAGCTTGACGATCTCTCACCAGGCCCCGGTCAGGTACTCGTGGAGCCAATCGCGTGTGGGATCTGTGGCTCTGACCTGCACACGGTCGATCACGCGCACGATCTGGTGGCCGCCGCAGTTGCGGCTGGTGTGACAAGTTTTACCGCCGACTTTGACCCGGATCAGGACCTGGTGATGGGTCACGAGTTGTCGTGCTGTATCACCGGACTCGGCGCGGGCGTCTCCGGGATCAGCGAAGGCGATGAGTTCGCTGCTATGCCATACCTCGAGACTCCCGATGGCCGAGTGGTGCCCGGTTACAGCAACCGGTTTCCTGGCGGCTACAGCTCGCAAATGTTGTTGAGCCCCGAGGCGCTGCTGCCGATTCCGAACGGGCTTGATCCGGTGCTTGCGGCGCTGACTGAACCCATGGCTGTTGGTCTCCATGCCGTGAATGAATCCTCGATTACCCCGAACCGTATAGCGCTCGTCGTGGGTGCCGGGCCGGTAGGCCTGGCCATCATCGCAGCGTTGGCTGCATCGGGAATCGAAGCGATCATCGCGGCAGATTTCTCGCCCACCCGGCGACGTGTCGCCGAGCAGATGGGGGCTCACCAAGTCATCGACCCAGCGACCCATTCGATCGTCGACGCGTGGCGTGCCGCAGGCGATGGCACCACGCCGCCCGTGATCTATGAAGCGGTCGGGGTCCCCGGCATGATCGACGAACTCATGGCCCAAGCACCGTCACGCAGCGAGATCCTGGTTGCCGGTGTATGTATCCCGCCCGACAACTTCCGACCGTCGATCGGCATCTACAAACACTTATCGCTCCGGTTTGTGCTCGGCTGGTCCCCCGAAGAATTCAGGACGTCACTGCACAAC
This sequence comes from Acidimicrobiaceae bacterium, assembly GCA_003485885.1. GTDB lineage: Bacteria > Actinomycetota > Acidimicrobiia > Acidimicrobiales > UBA10347 > UBA10347. The sequence continues at coordinate 2,728 of DNHM01000546.1, read as the reverse complement.
CTGGCCGAAGGTCGCATCGACGGATCGAAGCTCGTGACTGGCCATGTTGGTCTCGACGAAGTACCGCAGGCATTCAAGGATCTCGCCGACCCGGAACAGCATGTGAAGATCCTGGTTCGCCCAAACGGGTAGTTGTAATAGCCGGGGACTCCGGGTGGTCCGCATTCTCTACGGTCCCGGACCGCTGCGCTACCTGGGGGTCGCGATGCTGTTTTCGGGTGTCCTGGTCGATGGTCCCGGACCGTTGCGGGAACCTAACCGGGCAAGACGCCGGGGTGGGCTTCTTCGATGGTGTGCAAGGTCGAGAGGCCGATACGGCCATGGGCGAGCAAGTGATTCACCAAACCCTCGAGTGTTTCGGTGTTGCGCACGCCTGCTTGTTTCATCCGACCGCGGACTCGTTGCAGGGTGTTATCTACGGTCTTCTCCGACACGCTCCACATCTGGGCAACGTCGGCATAACTCAGCAGACTGATGGATGAACCGCGGAGTCGGCTGAGCGCGAACGTGGTCAGGTAGATGGTCTCTCGATCAGTGAGCGCTGTCCCGAACTCGACGGTTGCATCACCGGGCGCGTCGGGAGTTCGTGCGGAAACCACAGGCTCATCCGCCCGGTAGAGCAACTGATACGGCGTTGGTCCGGCCACAAAGGAGACGGAACCGCCAGGCATAGGCAACGCACATTCGGTGCCCGGCGGTAGTTCGATACGTGTGCCGTTGGTGCCGAACACCAAAATCTGCGTCGACGAACCCACATTGTGGAGCCACCACACAAGCCCATTCCAGCGGAACTCACCCGTGACGCGATGCATAAACCGGTTGTCTTCATCGAGCGCGAGTTCTGCATTCCGCCCGAAACTCAGCGACTCAGTCGCCGAAGACCCGACGCCCGCAAAATCGAGCCACAACGTTGTCATTGGTATGGATGGTAGTGGCGAGACAATCTCGGTACCGGTCAATACAAGGCTGGGGCTAGCTGGGCTACACGAGTCGAGTTGGCTTGGGGAACGACCCCTAACGACTTTTCTTCAGTCGCGAAGCATACTGAAGACATGCCCTTAGCCCGTCGCCTCGTCGTGTGTCTCGCACTAGGCATCGCTGGATTGTTGGTTGGATGTAGCAACGATGTATCGATCGAAGCGCCAGATGTGGCTGGGTCGACGGTCGAGCCGACAAGAGCTCCCGCTTCCACCAACAACGTCTCGGCAGAGGACGTTGACACCACTGTTGATGTCGGCGCGGTGGAGGATCCGATGGTGACCGCTGTTCCCGAGCGCAGTAATACTCAGCAGTCGACACCTGAACACGACCAGATATATGCGTCGATTCGCGATGTCGACTTCATGAACGAGTTCAGCTACCACACCGGTTTCGATCTGGAGTCTTCGATGTCGACAGTCACAGACGGCTCGTTCGAGAACGGCCAGATTGGCGACGTTGGCTACTACTGGTTCGGCGTCACCGATGTGGACTTTGGCGACCTGAACAACGACGGTGCCGACGAAGCCATCGTTACGACCTCGTGGAACGGCGGTGGCTCCGGCTACTTCGACAGTGTGCGGGCCTTTCGCCTGATCGATGGCGAAGTCCAAGCTGCCGGCACGGTGCTGTTTGGTGATCGGGCAGATGGTGGCGTCTTCGACGCTCGCATCGAAGACGGTGTGGCGTACGTATGGTCGTTCTCGACCACGTTGGGTGCGTGTTGTCCAAGCGAGATTCGACGGAACACCTTGGTCCTTGGTGAGTACTGGCTCGCTCAGGCAGATGCCACACCGACCCAGGCGTGGATCTCTCTCGACTCCTACCGCACCGACCGCGAACTGAAGTTCTTGCCCGGAACAAGCTCGGCGATGGTCGTTATGTACGAGTGGGAAAACCAGGGCGCGTTCACCTTTGACGCGGCACAAGGCCAACGATTGACACTGGCACACACCGGTGGGCCGGCAGCAGCAACAATTTCGGTGACATCGTTGGTGACCGGCCAGGTGTTTTCTGGGCTTGCAGACGTGGTGCTGCCAGCCGACGGGTTGTACGAGGTGACGATCGCGTTCGACGCAGAACGAGACACCAACACCACGTTCGATGTGATCATTGACGACGGTGACCTGGCACCGCCGATCAGCTGGTTGCCTGCGGTTGAACAGCACGTAGTCACCGAGGAGCCGTATGTCAGCACCTCGCTCGTGTGGCCGGTCTTCTCGTCGGATCAGCCAGGTACAGCAGCGGCGAATGATGCACTGGCGAGTTTCGTGCTCGGGCTCGACGACAGCTGGATCGAAGACGTCACCGAGTTCTCCACGCCGCTCGACGACAGCAGCTACGACATCCAGTACGAGGTCACGGTGGCGACCGCCGAGATTGTGGCGGTGCGATTCGACTTCTACGACTACGTGTGTTGTCGCCCGTACCCAAACTATGGGCCGATCTCGGCGGTGCTCGATCTGGAGGCCGGTCGGTTGCTTCCGGTTAACGAGATCGTTGACATGAACCGTATTGATGAGATCAATCGTCTCTGGATCACTGAACTCGACAAACAACAACTCCTTGCGGACACCGTCGATGCCCTACTCACCGATGTGTTCGTGTCTGGACAGCCCGGGTTCGATTCACTGACGCTGCTTCCGCATGGTGTTGAGTTCGGCACGATGCGTAACGGCCTGGGTGGTGGGTCCCCGGGCACACTCACCGTGGTCGGCTACGACCAGCTTGGGTCCCTGGTGAACCCTGA
>DNHM01000033.1 GCA_003485885.1 Acidimicrobiaceae bacterium | reverse complement strand
TTTCACCGAAGCCCCCACGGTTGGCGAACTGGCCGAACTCGATGTGCCGCTGGTCTGCGACATCGGCTCCGGGCTGCTCGACGCTGCCTGTCCATGGCTCAAAACGGGGCCGCCGCCGTGGCTCGAAAACGAACCCGCTGCCAAACAAACACTTGCTGCGGGCGCTGACCTGGTGTGTTTCTCTGGTGACAAGCTGCTGGGCGGACCTCAAGCAGGCATCATCGCGGGGCGAGCCGATCTAGTCGCCAAGTGTGCAGCCCACCCCCTGGCCCGAGCGTTTCGGCCTGGAGGCCTGGTGCTCAGTGCACTGCAAGAGCTGGCCATGGCGTACCTACGTCGCGACGGCGACGCGATTCCGTTCTGGCGTATGGCAGCCCGTACGCCCACCGAGCTGCGAGACCGGGCTACGGCTCTCGGCGCAGGCCAAGTCGTAGATCTCATGTCAGTGCCTGGTGGCGGCACGTTGCCGACCGTCGAGGTCCCCTCCGTCGGTGTCATGCTGGCCGGGGATCACACCGACCTGCTCCGGGCCCACCAGCCGCCAATTATCGCTCGGGTACATGACCAAAAGACCTTGGTTGACCTCCGCACCGTCGAACCAGCACACGACGCCATGCTGGCAGCAGCACTCCAGGCAGTGACCGCGTGAGCGCCACTCACGTCATCTCCACTGCCGGTCACGTCGACCATGGCAAGTCAACGTTGGTCATGGCCCTGACCGGCACCAACCCGGATCGTTTCACCGAGGAACAAGAACGGGGCCTGACCATCGACTTGGGTTTCGCGTCGACAAACCTGCCGAGTGGTCGCACTATCGCGATCATCGATGTACCAGGCCATGTTCGTTTCCTGAAGAACATGCTTGCTGGCGTGGGTGCGGTCGACGCGTGCATGTTTGTCGTTAGCGCCGTCGAAGGCTGGATGCCTCAGAGCGAAGAACACCTGCGCATCCTGCAGCTGCTCGATGTCACCCATGGTGTTGTAGCACTCACCCAGGTCGACCTCGTCGACAAGGAGACGCTCGAGCTTGCTCAGCTCGATGTGGCTGAACATCTCGAACACACCTTCCTGGCCGACGCTCCCGTTATCCCGGTCGACTCTATTAGTGGGTTCGGCCTCGATGATGTACGCGAAGCACTCGATGTCGTGCTCGGCGACACACCCCAAGCAGCCGACAACAACCAGCCGAGGTTGTGGGTCGACCGGGCATTCGCTGCCAAGGGAAGCGGCACGGTCGTGACCGGAACGTTGACCGGCGGTTCACTCAAGGTTGACGACGAACTGGTGGTCGAACCTGGCGGCCGTCCGGTACGAATTCGGGCCATACAATCGCTCCATCAGTCGACGAAGAAGATCGGCCCCGGCAACCGGGTTGCTCTGAACCTGTCGGGGATTTCTCACGACCAGGTCCGCCGAGGCGACGTCATCGTGCGCCACGGCCAATGGCACAAAACCACCGTCTTTGATGCCAGTCTTCAGGTGCTCGATGGCCTGGACCATGCCATTTCTCGCCGAGGCGCGCATGTCGCATATCTGGGTTCAGGCGAACATCCGGTTGCATTGCGCGTGCTTGGCCCCGACGACCTTGCCCCAGGCGAGGCGGGCTTCGTTCGGCTACGGCTCGGCTCGGCGTATCCCATGTTGCCTGGCGATCGTTTCGTGCTGCGAGAGAGTGGCCGATCCGAAACCATCGGCGGCGGCGAAATCCTCGACATTGATCCTGTGACCAAGGCAGCCGAGGCGAAACCAGACCGGTCTGTTGATCGGATAATCGCTGAGCGCGGTTGGATCACCAGCGACCAACTGTTTTTACTCACCGGTGAACGTCGTGATCCAACCATCGGCGAATGGGTCGTCGAGCATGACATCTTCAACGCGGCTCGAGTTGCATTGAAGGAACGGGTCGAGAACGCCGACGGTCTGGGGCTGCCACTGGCTGAACTCGATGTTCGTCACCGGGCGTTGATCGACTTCATCGATGACATCGGTGTCGATGGCACCCACGTTCGGGTGATCGATGCTGCTGACGCGCTGAAAGATCATCCGTTCCTTGCCGCTCTCGACGATGCTCCGTTTGCTCCGCCTGGTGCCGATCGGTATGACCGGGCCGAGGTCCGCGAGCTTGTGCGCCGAGGACTCGTCGTGCAGACAGAGGGCCTCTATTTCTCTGCCGCAGCGGTCGAACAGGCTGCGCAGATGCTGGCTGGCTTGTTGGCGGCGTCGCCTGATGGGGTGACCGTTTCAGACATTCGCGAATGCTGGGACACCTCGCGCAAATTCGCGCTGCCGTTGCTGGCCCATTTCGACTCGACAGGAGTCACTCGACGACGCGATGATGTGCGCATCGGTGGACCACGTTTACCGCAGCGCTGAAATTGGCTGAAATTGGTTGTGCGTTCTTGCGCCCCTACTCGGCGGCGCAAGAATGCGAATATGGAAACTAACGGATTTCGTTCGCCTTGATTACCTGGCGGCGTTCGGCCTCGCTGAGGCCACCCCACACGCCATGGCGTTCTCGGATCGACACTGCGTAATCCAGGCAGTCCGACATAACCGAACATTGCCCACAGATCTCTTTTGCCCGAGCCTCTCGCTCGGCTCGTTCATGACGTCGTTCGCCTTGCGGCGGTGGAAAGAACGTACGAGATTGTGGACCTCGGCACGCAGCCCGATGTTGCCATGTCGTTTCCGACATTATTGCTGTCACTCAGACACCCCCCGGTGATGTGAAGCTACTTCTGTTTCAGAAGCCTGAACATAGGTGCCAACTACCGCATGCGCAAGGGGTGGCACAGGAATACCGCGATATCCACAACATCTGTGGATAACTCGTCAATACGTTGTGAATAGACGATTCAGCTGGGGAAAGCCGAGTGTTTTAGCCGTCAGAGCGCCGTTCTCTGTAGTCGCGGGCGGCACCTTCTTGCGGCTCGACCTCGAGAACCAAACCTTCAACAGCCACAACACGAACGTGACCCCCAGCGGCCACGGGTGTCGCCCGGTTCGTGCGGGCTTTCCACAGGGCATCATTAATCTTGACGACACCGTCGGGCGCGACCTCTTCGACTGCCGAACCGACTTCGCCGATCATCCACTCGCGGCCAATGGTCGGCGTGGAGAATCGAGTGCGGACCATGGTCGGCATACCGGTCACCATCATCATGGTGATACCGACCACACCCACGATCATGGGGATCCAGGACATGGATATGCCGTCGGTGTAGAGCGTGACGGTGCCAGCCAGAAGCGCTAGTGCACCAGCGATCGTCCAGAACCGCGGCACACCGGTCTGCACATCGACCGAAAAGGCCAACATGGAAACCACGAGTAATACGACCGCTACGGTCGCTACCGGCAAGACCCATAGGCCAAACGAGCCGAGCAAGAACATGCCAGCCCCGACAACACCGGCTACGCCAACACCAGCGGTGTAGAACTCAAACACCAATAACGCCAACCCGATGGTGAACAGCAGATAAGCGACTGGCGGGCTAGCGACCGTGTGGAGTTGGCCGGCAAGCAACGACAACCGCTCGAAACGAACAACGGTGTCGGAGACGGTGCGAGCATCTTCGCCCTCGCCGCTGACCGAGGTTGCAACACCCAGATCGGACAGGCTCACCACGAAGTCACCAACCGTAGGCGCTTCATTCGGGGCGATGCCCAACTCGATTACCTGATCAGAACCAATCGTGTCGTTCTGAAGCAGCGAACCAGCTGAACCAAGAAGGTCACCGAAACGTTCGTCGAGCAGTCGCTCGTTGCCGCTGTCGCCAATACGGGACCCGGGGGCAACGCCGATGCGGTCGACGAGGCCAGCCAGTTCGACCCATGGACCGGTTGCGCGCGCACCACTGGGACCAACCCACATGGCGATAGGAACGTCGGCGTTGGAGATAACGTCGGCGAGTTCATTGAGCTCGTCACGTGAGATGACTGAACCGGTGCTGTTGAGCTGCAGCACCACGACCTTTGCACCTTCTGCATCGGCATCGTGAACAGCGTCGGCAACAAAATCAGCCAGCAGCGGATCGAGTAGGCCGCTGACTTGCAGGACCACTGCTACGCCAGCTGCGGGCTCGGTGTCTTGTGCCTGCGCCGGCTGCATGAACACAGTAAGAAGAGGAAGCAATAACAGTGCGCCGACCAGCGCTCGGGTCAGGCGACGAGTTCGGTGTGTGGTGACCTCGCCCCCCACGGCTTGATCATGTGATGTCATCTGTCAGCCAGACGTGTCAGGCGCGTCGTCGCCCAGAATTGTGGCAACACCGGTCTCGAGCGTCTCGGTAACAGGCACGATGCGGTCAAAACCGGTCGTGTGCAGCAGACGGGTAAGCGCAGGCTTGTCGCATACCACCACGATCTCGCCGTCGTGATCGCGATTGCGGCGGATGCCTCCGATGAGTGCACCCAGGCCGGCCGAGTCCATAAACGGGACCTCGGACAGATCGATGAGCAGGCGAGGCTCTTCGGCAAGGCCGGACAGTGCCTCACGAAATTGACCGACGCTATAAGCATCGATATCCCCACGAGGACGAAGAACCGTGTGGCCCTCGTGCTCTTCGGTTTCGACTTCAAAATCAGACATGTCGTCCTCCACCCGGTGGACCCAGATCGTACAGGAATCACCACCGGACAGGTAGCGATCGATGGCAGACGCTACCAACCCATGGAGCTGCTCATCATTCCAAACCCGAGTTTCTCGTCACACGTTGACTTCGACCGTGTGTGTCAACAACACCTCCAACGTCGGGACGGTTTTGTGAGGGACCGCAAGATTCGACAGGTCTATCACCGCAGAATCTCGCCATTTGGTAGCCGCAGCACTAACCTGCACTTCGTGACACATGTGCTGTTGGCTACCGATGCAGATTGGCTCTTCGACGAGGTTTCCGCCGCTCTGGCCGAACCTGGCACCACCGTGTCTCGCATCACCGAAGGCCGCGACGTTGGCCAGGCAGTCATCCAACTCGAGCCTGACCTCGTCTTGCTTGACCTGCAGATCGGCACCAAGGGCGGTGTGGCGTCGTGTATCGACCTGCGCCACGACATCGCCGAAGGACGCTCCAAACAAACCAAGGTGCTGATGTTGCTCGACCGCGACGCCGATCGCTGGATCGCCCGTCAGGCCGACGCCGATGGTTGGCTCATCAAACCACTTGATGCCTTCCGGTTGCGTCGTGCCGCGCTGGCCACCATCGCGGGCGAGTCCGTCTTCGAAGGCGAACCTGTCGTTGCAACCGAAGAAGTGCCAACCGAGGGCGACGAAACAGACGCTTCTGCAGGCTGACTCAGCGGGTCTTTTCTAGTAAGGCTGACAGGACCCTGTTTGTAACACGGATGGGCGCAATCGCACTTGCTGTAGCTCGCCGCCACACCGACAACGACCTCGACTAACCATTTCGAGTGCATTCGGCCGAAGGTCTGGGGCAACCCAGCCCTACGGCCTTTTGCCGTTTTCGGCGATGCTGCCTTCTAGGCGATGCGATCGTTCGGCTCGCGTCCGGCAAACACCCGTTGCGCGTTTGCGAACTGAGCACGGTTGATGGCGTATTGACGCTCTACGGTGCCGCTCGATATGTGTGGTGTGGTGATGATGTTCATGACTGAGAACACCCGATGGTCACCCGGCGGCGGCTCGGGATCAAACACGTCGACACCGGCACCAAACAGGTGGCCGCTCTCAACCGAGTCGACGAGCGCCTCGAGGTCATAGGTCGGACCCCGGCTGGTGTTGATGAAGATCGCACCCGGCTTCATCGACGCAAATTCCTCGGCACCGAACATGCTTCGAGTCTGGTCAGTCAGCGGCACGTGCAGCGTGATGATGTCAGCCTGCGCGATGAGCACATCGCGCTCGACTCGCTCCAGGCCATACGCCTGGACCAGTTCCGCAGGTGCCTCAACGATGTCGGTATACAGAATCCGACAACCAAAGGCGTGCGCCAGATGGGCAATACGTTTGCCGATCCGGCCGACACCGATGATGCCGAGCGTCTTGTACGAGAGATTGTGTGACCCCTCGCGCCAACCGAGCATGTTCCACTCGCCAGACTTCATACTTTGCTGCACAGCCGGCAGCTGTTTCGAAAGCGCCAAGATCAACATCAACGCGTGTTCGGCCACACCTTCGGGCGTCATCACCGGAGTCACCGCAACCGGGATGCCCATTTCGGTGAGTGTCTCGATGTCGATTGCGTCATACCCGACACCGTTGTGCATAACCAGTTTGCAGCGGTCGAGCATCCGGCACTGTTCGGTCGTCAGCGAC
>DNHM01000372.1:5294-7586 GCA_003485885.1 Acidimicrobiaceae bacterium | reverse complement strand
TGCCACCGAAGAAGAGATGGCCGCGATCCCCAAAATCCGGCGTCCAAACGATGTCCACACCGCAGACCAGATCGTGTCCATGGCCTCCCGCCTGAACTGGACGGTCGGCATCACCGGCAGCGACCTCGTCGGAACCCAGTGCCAAGCCGTGCTAGGCCTGGGCGGCCAGGACGAAGCGTGGTACTCCGGAAAACACATGGCCGGCGTGTGGTTCGACACCGAAGAGAACGCCTCGATCCACCAGAACGCCATGCATGTCGTGCCGGTTGGCCAGTACCAGGCCATGGCGGTGTCGCCGCTGTCGACCGGGCGCCTCACTCCCCCCGACATCTGCATGATCTACGCAACCCCCGGCCAGATGATCATCTTGATCAACGGGCTGCAGTGGTCGGGTTACAAGAACTTCGAGTGGGGATGCGTAGGCGAATCCGCATGCGCCGACAGTTGGGGCCGGGCGCTCTCGACCGGTGAACCAAGCCTGTCGATCCCGTGTTACGCCGAACGTCGTTACGGCGGCGTACAGGACGACGAGATGCTCATGGCACTCAGCCCCGGTCACCTGCTGCAGTCGATCGAAGGTATGGAAGCCCTGTCACGCAACGGCTTCCGTTACCCCATTCCGCCGTATGGCATCCAGACCGACGCCCGCGCCGGCCTGGGCGTCAGCTACGGCTGACCACACCGTCTGAACAACGGGTCCACACAGCACACACCAACACGCACACCCAGGGTCTGACCCTGAGTGTGCGCTGGGGTTTGGGGGGTGTTCCTGTGTTGCAGCAAGCAGCGCTGCTCAGCTCGATATAACTCAGCTCGACAATGGTGTGGCGCCGAACACATCCAACAACTGATCGTTGTTTAGATCGCCAAACTCAAGCGCTGTCACGGTGCAGGTTGCATCCAGATTTGCTTGAACCCCAACATCCTGCAACGGCAGGTACAGGGGTGCATCGGTGTGTTCGATCTTTCCTTGGAAGCTACGGCTCACTCGCAAGTCGGTGAACTCGAACAGATCACCTGTCTTGTACAGACCGCTAATGGAGCCGTTCACGTCGAGCCAAGTCAGGTCGACATGTATGCCCTGTCCAAGAGTCGCTGTCGCCTGATCCCACGACACGTCCCAAGGGCCCGTAGCGTTCACCGCAACCCAACCAATGATGCCGTCTTGAGCCATTCGGGCCCGGGCCTGGTCTTCGTCCATTGACTGGCCAAGGGCCGTGTCGGCTGAGAACGGACCAAATTCAGACGAGCTCAGGGAACATTGTGGCGCTGCTGTCTGGGCAGCTGCGGACTGACTATCACTGCCGCCACATCCAACCAACGCCAGAAGTAATGGCACGACCACCACCAGCGCGAGCCGACGGAGCGAGATTGTCAGTGTCATCATGCGATGGCGCACACCGAACCTGATGTTGAACGAAGGATCCGGGCAACGACATGGGGATCGGCATCGAGTTCAGCGGCCACCATGAAGGGCACATCGTGCGGGCTAAATCCAAGCGCTCCTAGGCATGCAGCGATTCGCAGGACAGTCTCGACATCAGGTGGTGCGAGCTGTGTGGTCGCGGTCACTAGAACTCCTTGTGATTCTTCTCGTACCAGGCTGATACCCGAGCACTGGCGGCCATTACACCGAAGCTTGGGCCGCCCCAGAATGCGCAGAATGCGCCAATTCCCCAGCCGACCGCGTTGCCATAGGCCATCGCTGCAGGGATACCGACACCAAAGAGAAAGATCACCGTCATAGCGAAGATCGTTGATCCGTAGATGGAGACATAGTTCGGGCGATCTGGCACCTCGGTCTTGGCTGCAGCGACGGCTGCATTGGAGACAGTGTGGCTTTTTCGGGCAGGTGCGGTGATGAAGGGGTTAATCGCTGTCATGACTTCATGGTGCCCCCAGCAATTACCACCCAATAGGGCCCAAGGTCCCGATGGGCCTACAGCAGCAATTGTTCGTGCAGAACGTCAACACTGGCACCTGCAACGCCGGCACCTTCGACTAACCGTTGTCCCGCCAACAGAGTGCAACGCCAAAGGCGGCGTGTTAGGTGAAGGGGTTGCCTGCCTGTTGGGCAAGCAGGCGTTGCACCAGGTCCACCGACTCGTCATCGGCCCGGGCCGCAGCCACCTGACCGTCGGCCAGCAAGAACGCCTGACCTTGATCGGCACGGTCTTCGAAGAGTTGTGCATCGGTGTAGAGCCGGGGTTTGATCTGTGCCGGGTCACCGTTCTCGGGACAGAACACCATGCAGTTGCCACACTCGTTGCAGAGCTCGCTAAACAGCATGTA
>DNHM01000372.1:0-5216 GCA_003485885.1 Acidimicrobiaceae bacterium | reverse complement strand
AGGTTGCACGAGACACAACCAAACATTTGTAGGTCATTATCGACCGAGCGCGGCAGCTTCTTATTGCCATCGAGGTGGTAGTCGGCTACGCCTTCACCCAGGATCGACGCCACATGTTCAGCCGCAGTCGACGTAAAACCACCGGCTTTGGCCGCCTCCTGTCGACTCTGCTTCCAGTCGACAAGGTTGGTGTGGCCGCCACCAGTTACTTCGGCCGCAAGTGCCTTAAGCATCGGTGCTAGCCGGCCATATCCGTTTGGCTTGAGCAGGTCCGAGCAGATCGTGGCTGGTTGAACGCCCATGGCCAGTGTGTCGGCCAGGTTCTCCTTGTTCACACCCGCCGAGAAGCTGACCATGATGTCGCCGTCGTGGCCGGGGATGTCGAGTGTTCCTGGCATGGCGGTGGCGAGTCGGTCGAGCAGCGACGAGGCCAAAACGTGCAACGGCGCACCGGACAGGTACATCGTCTCGTCAGCCATGAAACCACGGGTGTTGTCGACCACGAGGGTGTTCGTGAGCTTGATACCGAAGCGTCGACCACGGTCCTTTGCGTACTGATTGAGTTCGCCGATGAGTTCGATACCTCGTTCGAACTGGAGGTCTTCGTCGAACGCACTGGCTTTCACGGAGACATCGCTGTAGCCCAGCTGATCGTTCACGACATCAGCTACCTGGTCGTACCCAAGCAAGGTCGGATTCAGCTTGACGATGACATCGAGATCGTGCTCGTCGATCAGGTATTTGGTGATCGACTCGATCTCGTCTGGCGGGCAGCCATGGAACGTCGAAAGCGTCAACGTGTCAGAGATCTGTGAGTCGAACGCAAGGTCGCTCAGCGACGCAAACGCACCACCGGCAGCGGTGGCGATCTCGGGGCGTAGCGCCGCGATCTCGGCAGTTGCGTCACGCATGCCCTTCAAGAATACGCCGACCTCGGGCGACGAAATACCTGCCAAGTCATACCCAACCGACATGTCAAAAACGTGTGGGCCGGGATCTGGACCGATGTGGCCGGCGAGCGGTTCCCAGTTACGCAACAGCTCGATGAGCATGGCGGACTTCACATACTCCGTCAGGCTCTGCGGAATGCGAAGTTCCTGGCTCCACTCGATGTTGTAGCCGATGGTCTCCATGTCGATGCATGGACGAGCAATTTCGAGTTCGTCCAAGATCTGGACGGTCTTCAGCTCAAACAGACGAGAGCCACCAAGCCACGACAACACGATGTTCGCTGCGAGCTGGCTATGTGGCCCCGCTGCTGGCCCGATCGGTGTAGCGCAACGGCGACCCAAAAAGTCGAAACCTAAATCAAGTTCCGGATCACGCTTCCAAATACGGGCACTTGGCAGGTCAAATACCTTCTTGCGGGTTGACCATTCGTGGTCGATCCTGCCAAGCAACGTCGTGAGAGACATTGGAGTGAGCGGTGGGGTTGCTTCGGCCATCGTCGGAAGTTACCAGCACACGACAGCCAGTTCCTGTTTGGCTCATCATCTGTCATGGCCACTCCCCTAAGTGCTCACAAGTTCACTGCTCGTTGCAACGGCGCGTGCCTGCTGAAACCCCAAAGCCTCGACTGGCCGCAGTTAGGCCTGCGCGACTTGGAGCATGGCCTGCAACAGAACGTTGGCACCGGCTTCGAGATCTTCGGGGGCGGTGTACTCGGCCGGGTTGTGGCTCAGGCCATCGTGACTTGGTGTGAAGATCATGGCTGTGGGACACACCCGGGCCAGCATCTGTGCATCGTGGCCAGCACCAGACGGCAGTGTTCTCACGGAGTAACCAAGCTCCGACGCGGTCCTGGCGACCAGCGAGACCAGCTCGCGGTCGAACTCGACCGGTTCGAAACGAGCCAAGGTGCGAGTCTCGTAGGTGCACTCTTCCGCTGCCGCTGTCTTGTTCAGGAAGTCATGGAACCTGCGTTCGGCGTGCTGTAACAACGCCTCGTCGGTGTTGCGCAGATCGACGGTGAAGCTCGCCGACGCGGGTACGACGTTGACCAGGTTGGGTGAGAACTCGACTCGACCCACCGTGCCGACTTGGGTCCCGCCAAGCTCTTCGCACAGGTGACGGACAAATGTGGCGCACGCGGCGGCAACGAAGCCCGGATCCTTGCGCATCGTCATAGGTGTCGTGCCCGCATGGTTCGACTGGCCGACAACACTGACGTCGGTCCAGCTGATGCCTTGCACGCTGTTGACAGCGCCAATGGTGACCGCTTCGTTCTCGAGCACTGGACCCTGTTCAACGTGGAGTTCAAAAAAGGTGTGCGGAACCAACCCTGGAAGTGGTGCGCTGCCGTCGTACCCGATGCGGACGAGTTCATCGCCAACCGTTGTCTCATCGATCCCGACGATCGCCAACGCTTCTTCGACAGGAATACCGCCGACATAGGCCAGGCTGCCGAGCATGTCCGGTGAGAACCGAGCACCCTCTTCGTTGGTGAAGAACGCCACTGCGAGAGCACGTTTAGGGGTGACACCTGCGGCGCGTAGCGTCTCGATGATCTCGAGTCCGGCGAGGACACCCAAGTTGCCGTCGTAACGTCCTCCGGTACGCACCGTATCGATGTGGGATCCGCACATAACAGGCGGGCCATCAACCTGACCAGCCATAATTCCGACCGCATTCCCAAGCACATCGATCGTGACTTCGAGGCCTAGATCACGCATCCATGTGATCACCAGGTCACGACCCATCCGATCTTCGTCGGTGAACGCAAGCCGGGCGCAGCCCTCGGTGCCGGCGATACCACCTATGTCTGCCAACTCGGCAAGTCGCGCCTGTAGCCGGTCGATATCTATCCGAAGATTGGAACTCACTTCGGGATCATACAAAACGGTTTGCAGTCCGACCGTGTCCTACCCTTTTGGCGTGAACGAATCTGCGCGCGTCGAGTTCATTGTCGAACCATTTGTTATCGACGATCCCGGGCCTCATGTGGTTGCGACCGTGCAGGTCGCGGATCAGGCAGGACTTCATCCCGACATGGGGCCGTTCGCTACCAGCGCTACTGGCGAACTCGACCGCGTGATCGATGCGATCGGCGACATGGTCCGAGCTGGCTTTGCTCACGGCGCAACATCGGTCCAGTTTCGAATCGACACCGGCAACGAGGAACCCAAACAGGGGTTGCACGATGCGCTCGACCGAATGATCGTGGATGTCGAACGCGAGATCGGGCTTCCGATCGGCGAGATGGCACGCGTGGACAAACAACGTGCTGTCGCCCGCCTCGACACCCACGGCGCATTCCTACTTCGAGGCAGCGTCGACCAGGTCGCAACCATGATGAACGTCAGCAAGGTCACCTTGTACGCCTACATCAATGCCGTCGGGTAATCGGGTAGTCGGGTAGTCCGGCTTTCGCCTCGTCTCTCGCCGAACCCTGGAGTCCGGGTAGTTTCACTGGGTGACTCCTCTGCCCTACCTTGACCATGTCGCTGCCGACAGCGCCCACTTCGCCAGTTCTAGCGCTGGCAATCTCGACAAGACAGTCGATCATCTTGGTTGGTCGGTCCGTGAACTCGTGGCCCATCTCGGTGGCGTCTACGCCATGGTCACTGCCAATGTGGACAACCCAACCGACACCCCTGAGCGAGCTGGCGACGAGGCCAACGCTCCCGACGGCGATGCCATCAACGACTGGTTCACCGAACGACGCACAAGCATGCTCGCTGCGCTCAGTCACGCGCACGCAGATGCACCCGCCTGGACCTTCACTGGCGCCCAGACCGCTGGTTGGTGGATGCGGCGTATGGCCAGCGAAACAGCCGTGCACCGTTGGGATGCTGAAGCTGCCCTGCGTCCCATCGCCGAAGTCACGCCGATCGACGGTGACCTGGCCACCGATGCCATCGACGAATACCTGGCGGTCAGCCTCCGGTTCTCCTCGAGTCGACCAGATCGCGTGTATCCCGACCAGTCGCTCCACCTCCATCGTGGCGACGGCCCCGGAGAATGGATGCTCGTGGCCGATAGCAACGGCGAGCTGCGTGTGACCCACGAACATGACAAGGGTGATGCCGCGGTCCGTGGACCAGCCTCTGAACTCCTGTTGTGGGTGTGGGGCCGGCCCACTCATGATCTGCAAATCTTCGGCGACGAAGCTGTCGCCGCTGCCTGGCGGGCCCTCGCCCCCTAACCGGGCGACCAGTCCCAGTTGCCACCAACAACGCCTGTCACCATGTCCGACGAACTCCGGTGACGCAGAGCTTGTCGGGATCGCCGAGGCGAAAGGCCGTCGATAGCGTTTCGGCAAGGAACGAGCCGAAAGGCGGACTTCCCCCGAGCGGAGCGGTGCGACGCGGCAAAACAGCAAAATGGCAGTGACGTGTCGGGGGTACCGAGGCCACTGCCATTTGCCGATAATCGTGCTACGGATTCAGCGCAATGTGCTGAATCCGTAGTTCAGGACGTAGTAACCGTTAGGCGAGTGCAGCGCCAACAGTGTTCGTGATGAGTGCAGCAACGGTGTACGGATCAGCGTTCGCCATCGGGCGACGATCCTCGAGGTAACCCTTCTTGTCGACAGCGCACTGCCACGGGATACGGATCGAAGCGCCACGGTCAGAGGTGCCATAGCGGAACTCTGACCAGTGAGCAGTTTCGTGAGCGCCTGTGAGGCGGTCTTCCTTGCCCTGGCCGTAGCCAGCAAGGTGTTCTTCAGGTTTGCCGGGTGCACCCATTGCTTCGGCGGCAGCGATGAGTGGCTCCCAGCCTTCGCGCATGGCTTTGGTGGAGAAGTTGGTGTGCATGCCAGCGCCGTTCCAGTCACCCTTCATTGGCTTGGCCGCGATCGACGCGATCACGTCGTACTTCTCGCTCAGCACGTCGAGGAGGTAACGAGCGATCCACAGGTGGTCGCCAACCTCGACGGTGCCTGCTGGGCCAATCTGGAATTCCCACTGGCCAGGCATGACCTCGGCATTGGTTCCGCTGATCTTGATACCAGCTTCCATACATGCTGTGGTGTGTTCCTCGACCAGGTCGCGGTAGGCGACTCGGCCGGTACCCACGCCGCAGTAGTACGGCCCTTGAGGACCGGGGAATGCTCCGTCATCGGGGAAACCTGCTGGCCAGCCGTTGCGCTTAAGCAAGGTGTATTCCTGCTCAAGACCGAACCACATCTCCTGCTCAAAGCCATAGGCCTCGGCGGCAGCTACTGCTGCGACACGGGTGTTGGTTGGTAGCGGTGACATGTCGTCAGGTGCGTA
>DNHM01000048.1 GCA_003485885.1 Acidimicrobiaceae bacterium | reverse complement strand
TCACACGTCTTGCCCCGTCGCTCGGGGATCTAGCCGAAGACCTGTTGACAGCCGATCAGGGCGACGAAGCCATGATCGCCACCCAGCGCGAGCGGGTGGCGTCGCTTCGTGTGGCCCTGACCGAGATCGATGATCCGGTCGCAGCTGAGCTGAACGATTTGGCTGATCGCCTGATCCGAACCGGCGTGTGGATCGTAGGCGGCGATGGCTGGGCCTACGACATTGGTTTCGGTGGACTCGATCACGTTCTTGCCACCGGCCAAAACGTGAATATCTTGGTGCTCGACACCGAGGTGTACTCGAACACCGGCGGTCAAACGTCCAAGGCCACACCCCGGGCAGCGATCGCCAAGTTCTCGGCAGGCGGCAAACAAACGGCCAAGAAGGACCTGGGCATGCTGGCCATGGCCTATGGCAATATCTACGTGGCCTAGATAGCCATGGGCGCAAACATGACCCAGACCGTCAAGGCGTTCAACGAAGCCGAAGCACACCCCGGACCGTCGTTGATCATCGCCTATAGCCCGTGTATCGCCCACGGGGTCGACATGACCAAGATGATGGCCCACCAAAAAGTCGCTGCCGAAACCGGCTACTGGCCGTTGTATCGTTTCGACCCGAACCGCGAGACCGAGAACGATCACGCACTCCACCTGGACTCGCGACCACCAACCCGCCCGTTCCGCGAGTTCGCTGAGTCCGAGGGACGGTTCGCCATGCTCTCAAGAACAAATCCCAAAGCTGCCGAGGAACTCTTCGCTGCTGCCCAAGCCGATATCGACGACCGATGGCATTTGTATGAACAAATGGTCCAGGTCGAACGGAGGGCACGTTACGTAGACCACGACGAGGAATCATGACCGATCCAGATCTGACCACCCAGTACCTGGGGCTAACGCTTCGAAACCCCATCGTTGCCTCGGCTTCGCCGGCGAACGCCGATGTCAACCACCTGATCGCTCTGGAAGCGGCCGGGATTGGCGCCGTCGTCCTGCCATCGTTGTTCGAGGAACAGATCGAAAATGATCTACTGATGATGGACGATCTGGGATTCGGAGGACCCCTATCGGCCGAAGCAGTCGCTGGATACCGTCCAAATCTCGATGCCTACAACACCGGCCCTAGCGACTATCTCACCCTGGTCGAATCTGCGGTCGAACACCTCGATGTGCCGGTTATTGCCAGCCTCAACGGGATCAGCACTGGCGGCTGGACGAGTTTCGCTGAACAGATCGAAGACGGCGGTGCCGACGCGCTCGAACTCAACATCTATCTGGTCGCGGCCAACTCCAACGAGACGGGCCAAGACATCGAGGACCGTTATCTCCGGCTTGTCGAAGAGGTCAGGGCCACGGTTTCGATTCCGTTGGCGGTCAAGCTTGGGCCGTACTTCAGCTCGCCCGCGAACATGGCGAAGCGACTGGCTGACGCCGGCGCCGACGGGCTCGTGTTGTTCAACCGTTTCTACCAACCCGATATCGATCTGGACACGCTTACCGTCACTCCCAATCTGGTGTTGAGCAACCCGGCCGAGATGCGGCTCGTGCTCCGGTGGATGGCACTCCTCCACGGCCGGATCGATGCGTCGTTGGCAGCGACCACTGGTGTACACCAGGCCGAAGATGCCGTGAAACTGATCCTGGCTGGCGCCGACGTGGTGATGATCACCTCGGCACTGCTCCAGCACGGAGCCGACTACACAACCACGATCATCGATGGCGTCCGACAGTGGTTTGCTCACCACGAGTACACCTCGTTGGACCAAGGTCGAGGCAGCCTGAGCCAACAGAACTCGCTCGACCCGTCCGCCTTCGAACGGGCCAACTACACCGAGACCATCGCCTCGTACGTCGCTCGCCACACCACCTGACGGCGGTCGCCGACCTCGCCCAGGTCAGGCCGCCCTAACGGTTGTGAGCCGACGGTCAACTACGGTTCCAGGGTGTCAACTCTGGAACGTTTCCCGGCCATGCAGTCGTGGGACTTCCGGCGACTCTTCGTGAACGGCTTCTTTACGACCGGTTCACGATGGACGCAAGTTCTCGCTCGGGGTTGGTTGGTCCACGAACTGAGTGATGGTTCGACGAACGCGGTTGGTTGGGTCACCTTTGCCAGCTTCATTCCGTTCGTCGTCGTTGGACCGTTCGCTGGTGCAATCGCCGATCGCTTCGACCGGAGGCGGCTGCTCATAGCCGGAACGATCTTCGGTCTCATCGGTGCGCTTGCTCTGGCGATAATCACGATTGCGGACGTGGTGCAGGTGTGGCACGTCATCGCATTGGCGTTCGCTACCGGCGCGGCTCAGGCAGCCACGGTGCCAACCCGCCAGGCGCTCATTGCCAACGTGGTGCCGAGTGAGCACTTGTTGAACGCGGTGGCACTCGGCGGTATCTCTCGTCATGGATCGCGAGTCGTGGGCCCGTTGTTCGGCGCAGCACTTCTGAGCACACTCGGCGCAGGCTCAGTGTTTGTGTTCTCTGCCGTACTCCTTGCATTCGGCCTGGTCGAGGCGCTCCGGGTTCGCCACCGATCGACGATTGATCCCGCTGCGCTTGCCGAACAACAAGCCGCTCCCGGACTCATCGAAGCATTCGGCAGACTCACGACTGATCTCGGTAAGGCTGTTCGGTATGTCCGCAGGGACCGACGATTACTCATCGTCATTGGGCTCGTGGCCGCTCACTGCAGTTTCACCATGTCGTTCGATTCGATGATGCCGACAATGGCTGAAGAAGTCGGCGGCGGATCGACCCTGTACAGCACCATTCTTGTTGGTCTTGGCGCTGGTGCCATCGTTGGCACCCTCATCGTGTCTCAACTCCATGCCGATCGAACCCGAGGAATCGCCTTCGCTCTCGCAGGACTCGGTTCAGGTCTGGCCATGATCCTGATGGGAACCGCAACGAGCGGTGCCACAGTGGTACTTGCAGCCACGCTTGCTGGCTTCACCCAAGCGAGTTACATGACGATGTCGGCGACACTCGTGCAGACGATCGTGACCGATGACTACCGAGGACGGGTCATGTCGGTATACATCATGATCGCTGCCGGGCACATGGCGATTCTTAATCTGGGGTACGGCCGAACTGCAGAAACAGTCGATGTGCGCCTCCTGCTGATCCTGCCCGGAATTCTGTGGATCGTTATCTTTGGTGCCGGGTATGTCTCACTTTCGGGCGTCCGAAGCCTGGTACACCGTGGACGTTTCGAGTCGATGGAACCAGAACTGCTCGTTGTCTGACGGCGGGTACGGCGTTCGGCGGACTGCAGGGCAGGAGCTAGTAGGGACGGTCGCCGATCAGCGTGACCCGCTCGACTCGACGGTGTTGGCCTCCATGATCGGGTACGGCGTAGTGCTGGGTACAGCGGTTGTCCCACTGGGCGATGCTGTTCGGCTGCCACCGGAACCGGCACTGGACTTCGGGTTTTTCGGCCTGGGCACACAACAGGCGCCGCAACGGCCGTGACTCGTCGGCCGTCATGCCGTCGATACCGAGGGTGAAGTTTCGATTGATGAAC
The DNA here is from genome assembly GCA_003485885.1 of Acidimicrobiaceae bacterium. GTDB lineage: Bacteria > Actinomycetota > Acidimicrobiia > Acidimicrobiales > UBA10347 > UBA10347. The sequence goes on along the minus strand of DNHM01000048.1, from coordinate 879 downwards.
AGAATCTTGTTGCCGGTGACCGGATGGGAGCGGACCACCGGGTGTTTCTGATCGGGGAACTTCTCACGTGCCGCAGCTTGTTCGTGGGGTGACATGCCACGGCCGAACGCTTTTACATAGGAGTGGATGGCATACAACCCATCGATGTGTTCCTTGACGTCGTCGGCCAACATGTCGTAGGCCAGTTCCATATTCGCGAAACACGTGTCGCCACCCCATTCGGGGATGACACGTCCGAACAATACCGATCCAAGCGGCGGTGCTTCGCGGAAGGTGACATCGGAGTGCCACACCTCGGCTGCCTGGAAACTGTCCGGCGTTGAATTCAGGATGATGATCTCAGGATGCTCGCTGTCACTGAGCACGAACGGGTGCACCTCGAGCTCGCCCAATGCGCGCCCATACGCCACATGTTGTTTGCGGGTGAGCTCCTGATCGCGAAAGAACAACACCTTGTGGTCAAGCCAGGCTTGTTGGATCTCGGCGATGATCTCGTCATCAAAGTCACGAAGATCGATGTTGGAGATCTCGGCGCCGATGCTGCCGGTCACTGGTTCCACACGGATGCGGTTGAAGTTGCCTACGGCGGTTGCGTTCACTCTCATGGGTTCTCCCTGTCGCTTCTATCGACACTAATCTCCATTTCGTGCCGATTCTCAAGTCTTCAGTTCTCGAGCAGTTTGCTGCTGACGGGTACGTGGCGTCCGACAGTCTCCTCACGGTCGACGAGATCGACACATTCGCGCCAGCCGTCGACCGTGCGGTGGCAAGACGAACCGCCGACGAAACTCGCACATTCGCTGACAAATCGGAGTACGAGCAGTCGTTCGTGCAATGTATGCGACTGTGGGAAACCGACCCTGAGGTTGCACCTCTGAC
>DNHM01000401.1 GCA_003485885.1 Acidimicrobiaceae bacterium | reverse complement strand
ACCCGTGAACATCCACCCGTGAACCTCCATCCGTGAACATCGGCGGGCCAGAATGTGAAACGCTGATCTGTATCCAACGATGACGAGGAGGCCGCAATGAGCACGGCACGACTTCGCGAAATGCAAGACGATCTGACTCGAGTCGGACCGGGTACCACGATGGGCGAGTTCATGCGCCAATACTGGATTCCAGCGGCACTGAGTTCCGAGGTCCACACCGACGGTGATCCGATTCGGCTCAAGCTGCTGGGCGAACAGCTCATTGTGTGGCGTGACTCGGCAGGTGTCGCCGGTGTCATGGACCATCGATGCCCCCACCGCAACGCGTCGTTGTTCCTAGGGCGCAACGAAGACGGCGGCATTCGATGCGTGTATCACGGGTGGAAGTTTGCGGTCGACGGCACCTGCCTCGAACAAGCCAACGTGGCGCCGCAGGACCAGTTCTGCGACACCGTGCGAGCGGGCGCCTATCCGACCGAAGAACGAGGCGGGCTCATCTGGGCGTACATGGGTCAACGCGAAACACCCCCACCGCTGCCGATGATCGAGGTGGCGCTGCTCGATGAAAGCGAACTCGAGATCCAGCCAGTTCTTCGCGAGTGCAACTGGCTCCAAGCGCTCGAAGGTGACATCGACACGTCGCACTTCGGCTTCTTACACATCGGCCATGTCAACGCAGACGAACTCGACGACGACAATCCCATGCGGGGCACCATCACCAATCGTGCCCCCGCCTATCACGCCCGCAACACCGACTGGGGCACGTCCTACGGCGCCTATCGACCAGGCCCGGACGACACGACCTATTGGCGGTTCGCAAACTTCATGTTTCCGTTCTGGACCCAACAACCGCAGGGACCGTTCGCCCGCAACATTCACGCCCGTGCCTGGGTGCCGCTCGATGACAACAACACCATGTTCATCAACGTGATGTGGAAGGAACTCACCGACCGAGCCTCCATCGCACCCACTCGCACAGACGGAAGTGAGATCGAAGGCCTCGACATCGTCAATACTTATCTGCCAAACACGACCGACTGGCTCGGGCGGTGGCGGTTGGCCGCGCACGAAGGCAACGACTGGGAAATCGATCGCGATGCCCAACGGTCGGGCCGGATCTTCACCGGCATCGCCGATGTACACCTGCAGGACCAGGCGGTCACCGAGTCCATGGGGCCAATCACCGACTTCACCCGAGAGAACCACAGCAGTAGTGATCAGATGATCGTGCTCACCCGACGCCGAGCGGTCCGGGCAGCGAGAGCATGGCGAGACAACGGCACCGTGCCACCCGGTGTCGACGACCCCGAGGCGTTCTTCGGGTCACGAAGCGGCTTCTTTTGGGCTGGCGAAGACGTCGACTGGCTCGACGCCTACAGCACCGAGATGACCACCGTCGAACACCCCGCTGGTGATCCCTCGGCCTGAGCTTCTGCCCAGCCAACCCCAGACTCGGCCAACGGGAGACTCTGCGCTCTCATCGAACGCTGGGCCCGACGGCCAGATCTGACGGGCAGATCCAATGGACAGGCCCGCCCGCTCGAGTGGCTGGACAGGGCCGCAGCCTGGTCGCGTCGATCATTTGGCACGCCTACTGGGTCACCCAACACATCACCAGCGATGCCCCCGACCACCCGATATCTGGCGATCTGCGCCGCCTGTCTTGTGGCCGGGATCGCTGTGTGAGCAGTCGACCAACCGCCGCGAACCACTACGGTCGAGGTATCAGTCCCTGGCTGCGAGGAGCATCCCATGCCCGACTTCTGGGCCCCGATCGGTCGTGGTGACGCGACGACAATCGGCGACCGTGCCCGCCATCTCGAAGACCGCGGTTACGCGGGAGCGATCGGCAACCAGGTGTACGGCCCGCCATGGGCGAGCATGGCGGTGGCGGCCGCGGCCACCACCTCACTCGGCCTTGAGACCGGCATCGCCATGTCGTTTGTGCGCTCGCCGTTCGAAACCGCGTGCGCTGCACTGGAGCTCGACGAGATCAGCAACGGGCGGTTCACGCTAGGCCTCGGCACTGCACCCCAGACCTGGACCGAAGACTTCTTTGGCCAGCCGTTTCAACCGCCGATCGGCCGGTTGCGCGAAGTCATCGAGATCGTGCGCATGGTGTGCGACGTAGCGGCGTCCGGTGCTGCGTCGATCCCCGACTATCACGGCGAACATTACGACCTGTCCTTCGAGGGCCTGCATCCGAACTTCGGGCCGAACGCCCGCCGAGTACCCGTGTGGATCGCTGCACTTCGCGAACGACTGTGCGAACTCGCCGGTGAGTGCGCCGACGGCTTCATCGGACATTCCATCTGGTCGAGCTGGTGGCTGCTCGAACGAGCGCTTCCCGCCGTTCATCGTGGCGCTGCCAAGGCTGGCCGCGATCCCAACAACATCCACGTCCAGCTGTGGCTGACCGCATCGATCGACCCAGATCCAGTCGTTGCCGCCCAACGAGCGCGAGGCAACATGGCCTTCTATGCATCGATCCCCAGCTACCGGTCGTACTTCGCCGAACACGGCTTCGGTGACTTGTTCGACACCCTCGTCGAAGCGCGACGCTCACAGCCACTCGAACGAGTCATCGACCTGGTACCACTCGAGGCCGCGCGTACCTTCGCCGTCTGCGGCACCGCCGATGAAGTCGGCCAAGAGATCGAGCGCATCGCCGAACACGCCGATTCACTGTGTGTGAAGCCGCCGCTGTGGGGCATTGATCCCGGCGACTCGGCCGAGCAGGCACGTCGCCTAGAACACGTCCTGATGCACTGAACGGCCCTAAGGCCGAGGAGCCGACCCGCCCACGGTCAGCGACGGCAACCGCCGAGATTCGCAGTAAGGGTGTTCCGCACTACTGTTGGCTAACTGCCCAAGGAGCCGTGATGACCGATCAACTCGCCACTTCTGAGTACACCAGCCCAAACGCCATATCGACTGCGATCGTGGCCGGCACGAGCCGAGGTGTGTTCCTAGTTACCGACGCAGGCGCAGAGCCGGTACTCGAGTCAGGTGGCGTCCGAGACCTGTTCCAGCTTGATGGTCGTATCTTCGCCGGAACCGGCGACGGCCTGTGGACCTCCGACGACGGCGGTCGATCCTGGTCAGGACCCCAGCTGGCAGGCCGCGAGGTGTGGCAGGTGCGCTCCGGCGGATCGGGTCGGCTCTTCGCTGGTACCCAGCCTGCCGGTCTCTTTCGTAGCGACGACCACGGCGATTCATGGACCGAGATCGAATCATTCGCCCAGGTTCCCGAGGCCCAAGCCTGGTGTGTACCACTTGACCCGCCTCTCGAAGGTCGGGCCCGGGCCATCGTGGTCGATGCAACAAACGACGACCGGATCTGGGTTGGCGTCGAAGTTGGCGGCATCGCCCGCACCACCGACGGAGGCGAGACCTGGTCGGTCGCTCTGCCCTACGACAACCCCGACCTGCACATGCTCTACGCCCAGCCAGGTGAACCCGATGTGATCTATGCCAGCACCGGGTACGGCCGCTTCGACCACATCGCCGAAGAACTCGAAGGCAACGCCGGCGTCCTTCGCAGTGACAACGGTGGCGAAACCTGGAACTACGCCTGGACCGGCGTGACCCCCAGGTACTCACGACCAATGTGTATTGACCCTCGCCCACCCCACGCTCTCACGGTCGGCAGCGCACCCACGGCGTTCTCCAATTACAAGGAAGAGGGCGGGGCGAACGCCGCACTGTTCCAAAGCCTCGACCGGGGCGAATCATGGCGATCACTCGCCGACGCTGCGCACACTCCGAGTGCCGCCAACATCCACGGCCTGACCGTCGATCCATCCACTGTCGGCGGCGCCCTGGTCGGCACCGATACTGGCGAGGTGTGGCGGGTCTCTCCCAACGCCGAATGGGAACTTGTCGCCGCGGATCTCCCCGCCGTGCTTTCGCTGCTGACGGTCGACGAGACCGCGCACTAATGTCCATCCGGTGATCCCCGATTGGCTGTGCCTCCTCAACGGCCCATCTCACGCGTCGTCGTCGCCAATGCACATCAATGGGAGACGACTCCGATGAGCCGCATTCTGTCCGAAGCCGAGATCGATGACCTGGCAGTCGGTGCATGGATTATCGGCACGGGAGGCGGCGGCAGTCCCTACCTCAACCACTTGTCGGTAAAGCGGCTGTGCCAAGCCGGGCAGAACTTCGAGCTCATCCACCCGGACGAGCTCGCCGACGATGCCCGGGTGGCCGTTGTGTCCACCATGGGCGCGCCGCTGGTCATGCAAGAACGTCTCCAGGACAGCGTCGATGCTGCCCGCGCCGTCGAGGTACTGGCCAACTACTTGGGAGCACCGTTCGATGCAATCATGGCGGTCGAGATCGGTGGCTCGAATGCCTTCCAGCCATTCATGGCCGCCGCTCACCTAGACATTCCCATCGTCGATGCCGATGCCATGGGTCGCGCTTATCCCGAGGCCCAGATGACCAGCTTCGCGGTGGGCGGATTGCAGCCGTGGCCGCTTTCACTTGTCGATCCACGCGGCATCGAAGCCGTCATCAGCCATGTGCCCACATGGAAGTGGATGGAACGATCAAGCCGAGCCCTGACAATCGAAGTAGGTTCAATGGCTGCGACCTGCAAGGCACCCCGGACCGGCGCCGAGGTCAAAGAGTGGGGAGTTATTGGTTCGGTAAGCACCGCGATCAGGCTGGGCGCAGTAGTGCGCGAGGCACAGGCCACCCACCAGGATCCCGTCGAAGCATTAACTGAGGCTGGCGATGGCCGGTGCCTGTTCCGGGGCAAGATCGTCGACGTCGATCGGCAGGCGACCGGTGGCTTCCTGCGGGGTATCGCTCGGCTTGACGGCCTTGACGAATGGTCGGGGACCCGCCTCGAAATTGACTTCCAGAACGAATGGATCGTGGCTCGCCTCGACGGCCACGTGCTGGCCACAGTGCCTCATCTGATCTGCTTGCTTGACACGCTTTCGGGTGAGGCGGTCGGGACCGAGACTGCTCGGTACGGCCAGCGCGTCTCGCTCGTCGGCATGCGTGCCCCCGATCTCTTCACCACCCCCGCCGGACTGGACTATGTCGGACCCCGGGCGTTTGGCTACGACATCGACCCGGTGGATCCCACGGCATGAGGCGTATCGGGATCGACGTCGGCGGCACGAACACCGACGCAGCACTACTCGATGGCACCCAGATGGTGGCATCGATCAAGACCCCCACGACATCAGACGTGCTGACTGGCATCCGGAACGCCCTGCAGGCGCTACCGCATGACCGGGTAGACGCTGTCGTAGTCGGCACGACCCATTTCACCAACGCCGTCGTGCAGCGGCGGGACCTCAACCGGGTCGGCTTCTTGCGGGTCGGCTTACCCGCTGGCCGGGGCCTGCCACCACTCGTGGACTGGCCCCAGGACTTGGCCGCCGCAGTCGACGGCGTATCGATCCTGGTAAAGGGTGGCATCGAATACGACGGCCGACCCTTCGAACCACTCGACGAGGACGCCATTGTCAACGCTGCCGAACGGTTCCGGGCCGAGGGGCTCGACGCACTGGTAGTGACCGGCTCGTTCTCGCCAGTGGATCCGTCGCAGGAAACGCGAGCCGCCGCGATCCTGACCGAACTGCTACCCAACGCGCACGTGACCTGTTCGCATCGTCTTGGCCGGCTGGGGCTGCTCGAGCGAGAAAACGCCGCCGGACTGAACGCCTGCCTTGTCCACCTGGCTCGGGACACGATCGCCGCCTTCGCTGCTGCTCTGACCGATGCCAACTTCGATGCCGACACTCGCCTGTACCTCACCCAGAACGATGGCACACTGCTCAGCCTTGACGAGGCAATGCAGCACCCGGTGCTCACGTTCGCATCTGGGCCGACCAACAGCATGCGAGGCGCAGCACTGCTCGGCGATGTACCCGACGGCCTGGTCGTCGATGTAGGCGGCACCACGGCTGATTTCGGCGCCCTGGTCAACGGTTACCCCCGCCAGGCGAATGCCGCGGTCGAGGTCGGCGGAGTGCGGACGCTCTTCCAGTTGCCCGACCTGATCTCCATCGGGCTCGGCGGAGGCAGCGTGGTGCGTACCGACCCGCTGCGCATCGGACCGGACAGCGTGGGTGCGTTACTACCT
>DNHM01000152.1:149-2773 GCA_003485885.1 Acidimicrobiaceae bacterium | reverse complement strand
CCTTCGAACAACATGCGATGGTTCGCGTAGGCGATGTAGGTCGCAGAGGACATGAGCAGCGCAACATCGTTGGTTACAGCGTTCTCGGCGGGACGCACGAAGAACGGAATCCGGTCGCTCTGATCACCTGACTGCAACCGGAAGGCGTAGATGCCGCTAGGCAGGTTGGTCGGCAGCGTCACCGTGGCGGTCTCGGTCCACCCTGCGTCGTAGAGGTCGTCCTTGTGGAAGTGCACAGCGTTCCACTGGTCGGGTGAATGGGTCCAGCGCTGTTCGGTCCCATCCCAGGTGGATCCGGTGATGGCCCGGGTAGGCAGCTGGTGGAATTCGCCATGTCGCTCCAGGGGTCCAGCATCGACTATCGACCGTCCGGCCATGTCCTGGTGCAGCTGCCAATTCATCCGGTCGTCGTCGACCAGCAAGCTCGGTCGCCCGATGCGGCCGTCGAAGTCACCGACGGCCCGCCCGTTGTCGACTCGACCACCCAGGACAAGCTGACCAAGCGAAACGCTAGTCAGATCGATCGTGGCGGAGGTCTCGGCACTATCTGATTCGAAAAGGTCGCGTCCTGGCGAAGCCGACGGTTCAGTCGTGAGCGATGCCTGCACTGTGCCCGTCGCGAGATCGAGGTCGCAGTGCACCGTGTACCAGCGACGGGAAGCGACCGGTCGAGGTCGCACTATGAGTTCGGTCTCACCGACACGAATCACCACGACACCATCTGAGGCACTCAGCTGGACTACGGCTCGGCCGTCAGCGTCGCCGATGGTCATGATCGTCTGCGCTTCATCGGGCAGCGTAAGGAGCACATCGAGCGAAAATCCCAGGCTCGCCGTAGCAGCGAGGCCGGAGAGGTCGACGGTGCCATAAGAGCCAGGCAGCAACGGCTGGTCGACGAGTTCGACGGAGCTGGGAAGGTCGCTCGCGACCTCAATCTCCGCAAAACCTGGACCAGCTTTGGTTGGGTCACCACAACTGATGCGCACCAGCGCTAACTCCGCTGGTCCTGGTGCATGGCTCGAGGCCCGCAGCACGAGTGGTTCGCCGGCTCGCACCGACCATGGTTCGCAGTAGCCGGTGATGAGTTTGCCGATGTCGTCAGTTGTGTCGCTCACCCTCGAACTCTGTCAGACAAGTGCCTGTCAGACCTAGAAGCCAACGCAGCGAACCTGCGTAATACCTGGCCGCTCGCTACGGTCGCACCATGGCTTCTCTCACGAATCTGCTCGGTGAGGTGCGGTCATGCAACGTCTGCATCGCACACCTACCAGCAGGCCCGCGTCCCATCGTGCAGATGGACACGACAGCATCAATCGTGATCATCGGTCAGGCCCCAGGGCGTCGGGTGCATGAGAGCGGTGTGCCATGGGATGACCCCAGCGGTGTACGGCTACGGGCGTGGCTCGACCTGACACCTGAACAGTTCTATGACCCGACCAAGGTTGCGATCTTGCCGATGGGTTTCTGTTACCCAGGGTCTGCCAAGTCCGGCGACCTGCCTCCGCGGCCTGAGTGCGCGCCGCTTTGGCACGACCAGTTGCTCGACCATCTGCCTGAGGAGCGGCTCGAGGTCATTATCGGCGTCTATGCCCAGAAGCGTTACATCGTCGAGCCGGGCAAGAATCTGACCGCGACGGTCTCGAACTGGAAGTCGTACTTGCCTCGCCAGGTCGTCATGCCCCATCCATCGCCTCGAAATCAAGCGTGGTTCACGAAGAACTCATGGTTCGAAGAAGAAGTAATCCCCGCAGTACAGACCAGGGTTCGTCAGGTCGTTGCCGCGGATTGACCGGATGCTGGCAGTCTCGAGGCCATGACCAGTGCTGCTCCGTTCGCAACGCCTGACAGCACGAAAGCGAACCGATAACTTCCCGACGAGTCGACCAATAGCTGGGCAACGTACGGCCCGATTGCGGCCAGTGATCCAGCGGTGCCGAAGATCCGTCCGACGATGGCGCCCGCATGTTCCCGGCCGAAGTAGTCGCCGACGAGAGCCGGGAGCATGGTGACCGTGGCTCCGTAGGAGAAACCGAACACGACAGCCGACGGGTACAACAACGTGAGGCCATTCGATGCGGCGATTCCAAAGAAGGCCAGTGTTTCCAAAGCGAACGCAGCCACAACCAGGCGCTTACGCCCTAAACGGTCCGAGATGGGGCCCACGAGTAGTCGGCCTGCCAACCCGCCCACGCCGATCGATGAGATCACCGTTGCAGCGGTGATCTCATCGATGCCTAGGTCGATCGCGAACTGGTTGCTGTGCACGAAGGGCACGAACACAACGACAAAGGTCAGCGCATACATGCCCAGGATGAGCCAGTACGTGCGAGTGCGGGAGGCCGCTTTGGCGGTGAGGCCATCGGTGCTGCTGATAAGCGTTTGGTCGAGGGGAGTTGGGGGGCCGTCCTTGCCGTCGGGAAACTGGCCCGTCGACTCGGGATCTCTGCGGAACCAGAGAGAACTCAGCAACATTGCGGCACCGCCGGTGAGCGCGAACGATGCCAGCGCTGTCCGCCAGCCGTATGCCTTGACCAGAGTGGCAGCAACGGGCGGGGCGATGATGTTGGCCATGCTGGTACCCGAAGTCGCGATCGCGAGCGCAGTGCCTCGGCGTTCGACGAACT
>DNHM01000152.1:0-121 GCA_003485885.1 Acidimicrobiaceae bacterium | reverse complement strand
CCAACGGACCACGGTCGCGTTACACGGAACCCATGACGCGCTCATCCCTAACGGGGCAACCACGCCGAGACCGAGAAAGGCGATCCACAGGTTCGGGGCGGTAGCCCAGATGATGTACCCG
>DNHM01000260.1 GCA_003485885.1 Acidimicrobiaceae bacterium | reverse complement strand
GATTGCCTCCCACACCTGCGGACCCTGAGCCCACGGGATATAGATCTCCCAGCCGGTATCGCCGACATAACTGATACGGAAGATGTCGACGTCGACCCCATCAACAACGATCGAACGCACTGAGCCGTATGGGGAACCTTCTTGGCTCAGATCGGCGTCGGTGAGCTGGCCAAGAATGGCAGGAGCGTTCGGGCCCCACAGGCCGATTGTCACGTAGTCCTCGGTGCGGTTGGTGTAGGTCACCGAGCCATCAGTTGGCATGTACTTCTTGACCCATGCTTCGTCGCGGCCACCGTCGAACGCACCGGTAACAACCCGGATGTGTTCGTCGCCAAGGCGCAACATGGTCAGGTCGCTATGGAAGCCGCCGTCGTGGTTGAGCCACGGCGTGTAGGAGCTGGTTCCGACAGGCTTGTCGACCTTGTTCACCGACAGGTACTCGGCGAATGCAACAGCACCAGGACGCGTGAGATCCAAGATCTGGAAGGCAGTCAGGTCGATCATGCCAGCGTTCTCACGCAGGTTCATGTGTTCGGCATCGATGATGGGGGACCACCAGCGGTTGTCCCACTCGACTTCGCGCTCGCTCAGGCCGTACTTCTCGAGCAGATCAGCATTGCTGCTGTACCAATGTGGGCGTTCCCACACCCGGGCGGTGAAGTACTCGGCGCCAGCGGCGTCGGTGATTGCCTTGAGGCTTGACTCTTTAAGTCCACGACGTGATTCCCATTGCTCGGACGGGTGCACGATGCCATAGGTCTTGTTGAAGTGTTCTTCGGCCCGGGCCCAGATGTGTTCGTCGCTCTTTTCATCGGTGTAGAAACGGGCGATATCGCTGGCGTGAGGATCGATGACTCGGGGGTAGCCGTAGGTCATCCACTCGGCTACGACCTGCGCCATGCCGGGGCCTTCCTTGACCCAGACAGCAGCGGCGGACCACAGATTGCGGACGTCTGGTAGTTCGCCCAGACATGGCATAGCGTCGGGGGTCAGTGACAGCAGGCCATTGATGGCGTACTTGATCTCGGCATCGCCGAGCATGTCCATGAGCTCGATGGCTTCTTCCATCTGCTGGTCGAAGTCGTCGATGGTGAAAGGCATCTCGGTCGGCGAGAGCGCTGCTTCGTCGTTCGAAGGGATCTCGTCGGGGTGGTGCAGAATCGGGCGGTGGGCATAGGAGCCGACCTCCATCGAGCCAGATGATTGGCGTTCGTAACAGAAGGTGTCCATGTCACGAACGATCGGGTAACCGATCTCGTTGTTGGTTTCGACCAGGACATCCATGGGGCCGACGTCGGCCATCTGGTGCACTGCCGGCACCAGTGGGATATAGGTGCCGGCCATGTTGGCGATGCGGTTTGACCAGACACCGCAGGCGATGACCACGTATTCGGCTTCGATCGTGCCCTTGTCGGTGACCACGCCGGTGATGCGGGTCATGCCAGGAACTGGATCTTCTTCGGTCAACATTTCGAGGACTTCGGTGTTAGCGAACACCTGCAGGCCAGACTTTTCGATGGCCTCCTTGCGCATGACGGTGCCGGTTTCGAGTGAGTCAACTACCGACACGGTAGGGCAATGGAAGCCGCCCAGGATGACGTCGTCGTTGATGAACGGCACGAGTTCCTTGACCTGTGCTGGGGTGAGCAGTTCTGCTTCGACGCCCCAGGCCTTAGCCGAGGTCATACGGCGGTCGAGTTCGTTCATGCGTTCTTGGGTGCGGGCGACTTCGATGCCACCTGAGTCGACGCTCAGGTGCATATCGCGGTACTGATTGGCGCTTTGCACACCGAGTAGCGCCATTTCCTTGTTGTGGTCAACTGGGAAGATGAAGTTCGACGCGTGGCCGGTCGAACCGCCGGGGTTCGGAAGCGGACCCTTGTCGAGCAGGACCATGTCGGTCCAGCCGAGGCGGGCGAGGTGCCCGACCAGACAGTTGCCGACAATGCCAGCGCCGATGACGACGACTTTGGCCGAGGTGGGGAAGTCACTCATGTGAATCTCCGGAAGAAAGAAGGGATGAAAGCAGGCGATCCACCGACCAGCTCGTATGAGAAGTGATCCCCACGTTGAGTTTCTGATCGATGAGTGATATATCACTCATGTATCAATAGGGATCTTACGACGCTTGCGTTACCCGAACAACCCCCAAAGTTGCTGGGGTGGTGAACGTGTGTACCTGGCATCGCCTTCATCTCGCGAACGAACGTGGCGCTACCAAGACATGGACATGACATGACGACGACATCACTGAGCGAAGCGGCGTATAACCAGCTTCGGTCGATGATTGTGCGCCTCCAGTTCGCGCCTGGCGACGTGTTGCGCGAGGACGATCTTCGTGAGCAGCTGGGGATTGGTCGAACGCCCATTCGCGAAGCGCTGCAGCGACTTGAGCGAGAGCACTTTGTCAAGGTCGTTCCGCGGCAAGGGATCTTCGTGACCGGCATCGACGTCAGTGAGTTGTCGATGCTGTTCGAGACCCGCAGCGTGCTTGAGCCCTATGCCGCCCGGCTTGCTGCCCTGCGAGGTACCGACGAGTCGTGGGATGCCATGGAAGAAGCACTTGATCGCACCGTCGATGCTTCTGATGGAGCCGAACTTCTCGCGATCGACCGGACCTGTCACGAAATCATGTGGAAGGCCGCAGGGAATCGCTTCCTGATCGACACGCTCGACATGTTGTACGCCCAGAGCGATCGGCTGTGGCACCTGTACCTCGCCGACGTCGCCGATCCTGGGCACGCAGTCGAGGAGCATGTCGCCATCCTGAACGCACTTCGCGCCGGCGATAGCGACATCGCGGCATCACTCGTCGACGACCATGTCGCATCCTTCGATGCCCAGATCCGCGATGCCGTCACCGCTCGGCTGTCGTCACCCCTCGCCGGGTGAGAGAGCGCGTGATGCCTGTCGTTGGTTGTTGCAGGAGGCTGGTAGGCAACTCCCGGGAGCGCTGGTTCACTCAGGGTTGATCTACTGGCCGATACCGCAGATGTGGAATGGAACCATGATGGACTCCGAGACAACGTGCCCGTGTGAATGTGGTTTGCCGTACGCAGAACACTGCCAGAAGATCCATGTTGCTGGCGCCGGGTTAGGTGTCAGCGCCGAGCAGCTGATGCGCGCTCGTTACTCGGCGTATGTGTTACACCTTCGGCCGTTTCTGCTCGAGAGCTGGCATCCGGACACTCGCCCGGTTGCCCTTGAGTTTGATCAGAACATCGAGTGGATCGGGCTGGAGATTATCGACACCGTCGCCGGTGGTGCACTCGACACCTCTGGTGTTGTGGAGTTCCGGGCTCGTTTCACCCGCAGTGGCGAACCGCTGGAGCTGCATGAACGCAGTTCCTTCGCTCAGGTCGACGGCCGATGGTTATACATCGATGGCGAATAACCATTTCGTCCCTACAAGGTTTGAGGGTTACATCCGTGCAGAACGCGGGCGCGATCAGCAGCCCTGGATCGTGTAGGCGATTTGGTCGCCGAGTTCACCGTAACCAAGTCCGTCAGGAGCCGTGAGGGTGAAGCTGATTGCGTAGCCACTGTCGGGAATGAGATACGTCGCTCCTGATCGGCCGCTGCCAACATCGTTGACTTCGAAATAGACGGGCCCGTCGCCGATCTGGCGTTGACCGCCGTTGCCGGTCGGAATGCCGAGCTGGCCGAGTACTTCGGCGACCCGTTGAGGGTCGTCGTTGAGTGTGAAGTTGCCAGGAACGAGTGTCATCGACAAGTTCACAATGAAGTCGTCCTCGACCGGGCCCTCGGCCCAGATAACCCCGCCTTGGGCTTCGAACTCTTCGAGCAATGCCGCGGTTTGTGCGATAGCGGTTGGGCGGATCTCCGCCGCAAGCTCGCGAGGAGACATGTCATTGAGGTCGTACCAGCGCCAGTCCGCGGGTGCGATGGCCATGGCTTTGGTGCTGCAACTGCCGACCCATTGGCCCTCAAGTCGATCAAGCATCACGAAGTAGTTGTCGTTGTCAATGTCGGCATCTGACACCACCGGTGCACAGTTGCCGGAGCCGGGAATAGCTTCGTGTTCTGGGGTTGCAACGATCACACACAACGTGGTGGATCCTGCAGCTCGGAAGTCGGCCATGGTGTACATCGTGCGACCGCCGTCGCCGCCAAACGATGTTGCCGGCCATGGGCCATCCCATATGCGCCAGGCGCCGCCAGGGGTTGCCGTGCCGGCCTTGGTCTCGTCGCCGCCAACAAGTTCCGGAATATAGAAGTGCAAGTGGTAGTTGATGGGTTCGATCCGGGGTGTGTACCCCAACGTGAACCATGGCACGGACAGATTGTCGTCCTCAGGGGCGGTGGCATCGACAACCGCGAAGATGCAGGCCACCAGTTCCTGCTCGATGGGGCACGGGTTCGGGGCCCATGGGGAGTCGACCAGCGAGTCATCGAACTCAAGCGGTAAGCGGTTCATGATGGGGTTGCCATTGGAACCCATAACGAACGGTTGTTCCGCACTGGGGTCAACGGTGGGTTCTGGGATCGTGGTGGCCTCCGCTGCAGGCGCAGCGGAGGCTGCTGGAACCGCTGTGGGTTCGTCCTGCTGCGGTTCTGTGGTCGGCTCGTCGGCTACCGGCTCGGCGGTTGGGGCATCCTCGACCGTGTCGTCATTGGGGACGGAGGGTGCCGCAACCGTGGCCGGCGTGACGGTCAGCCCGGTGTCGTTGGAACCGCCACCGGAAAACACGACGATGCCGACAATGATGGCGGCAAGTACGGCAGCGATGCCGCCGAACAGAGCCCAGTTCGGGCCGGATGTGTCGTCGATGGCTGGGCTAGACGATGATGACGCGATGGGGGCTGCCTGCTGGGCCGCCGGATCACCTGCGACTGCTGGGGGCACGGGAGCCGCCGGAACAGGAGCNNGCGGGCGCAGGAACCTGCACGTCTTCGGGAGGTAACGTTGGAGCGTCGGCATTCCCGATCACAGCGACTGGTTGCGGTTCGACCTGGTCGTCGGGCGCCACCACAGCGTGCGGAAGGTCGCCAGCCCGAACCATGATTGTTCCGGTGCGGGGTGAGTTCGAGTCGGGTCGTTCGGTTTCCGCGATGATCTCGGGCCAATGAAGGATGAAACGACGACGCCGAAGCCATCCGGAACCAAACGCGGTGACACACGCCCTGGCCAGGGCCGTCGCGAACTCTTCCGCGGTGCTGTAGCGGACGTTGAGATCCTTGACCAATGCCTTGTCGATGACTTCGCCGACCACTCCCGGCAGTTCAGGTCGGGTCTGGAGCAGTGGTGTGGGCGCGGTGACCAGGTGGTGGGCCAGAAGCCCGTTTACCGAGGTGGTGCTTGGGAACGGCAATGCGCCGGTGAGGAGTTCATAGCCCATCATGGCCACGCTGTAGACGTCTGACGCTGGGGTCAGATCATCGCCTCGGCACTGTTCGGGACTCATGTATGCCGGTGTCCCGACGATCATGCCAGTCGCGGTGCGCCGGGTCTCGACACCAAGGTCGCGGGCGATGCCGAAGTCGCCGAGTTTGATGACACCCTTCATGTCGTACATCAGGTTTTCGGGCTTGACGTCTCGGTGCAGCAGGCCTTTTTCGTGGGCAAGGTCGAGCGCTGCCAGGCAGGCCAGGACGGCGGCGCAGGACTCGTCGGTCACGAGTCCTTCGTTCTTGAACCGGTCACCAACCGAGCCAGCACAGCGTTCCATGATCAGGAACCGTGAGCCCGCCGATTCGACGAAGTCATAAACCGGCACGATGTGAGGGTGTTCGAGCGAGGCCACCATTTGGGCCTCGGCGACGAACCGTTCCCGTACGTCGTCGTCCTCGGCGAACCACTGCGGCAGTTGTTTGATAGCGACGGAACGGCCGAGTTGGGTGTGGCGCGCTTCGTAGACGACGCCAAACGCACCTCGCCCGAGCTCACCTGCAACTTCGTAGGCGGGCAGTGCCTCTTGAATCAGCTCTCGTGCGCGTTCATTCATCGCTACCACTTTCTCACGGAGCCAGGACGGTTCAGACCTGTGATCATTACAAACTTTGGTGAACATGGCTGGTGTACGCGCATCAGCGTGCTGCAGCTCGGTTGCTCGTTGTGTCGAGTGCCGCTAACGAGTGGTCTTTCCAATGGCGGTGATAGTGCCAGACTGCGTGGGTGACACCTTACGAATCCATCATCTCCAAGCGCGACCTCCGGGTCTACACCGACCAACCGATCCCAGACGATGTGATGCATCGCATCTTGCAGGCGGGCAGGATGGCCGGAAGCGCCAAGAACCTCGAAGTGAACCGGCTAGTCGTGGTTACCGAGCAGGCAGTGCAAGATGCGCTGGTCGAAGCCGGCGACTTCTCGTCATGGATCGGTTCATCGGCGGCAATTATTGGTTTCGCTTCGCCCACCGCTGAACTTCGCGCCTTCGACGTTGGTCGCCAAGCCCAGAACATGATGATCGCTGCCCATGCCGAAGGCGTTGGCTCGTGCCCGGTCACACTCCAACACGCTGACAAGACCCGGGCTGCGATCGGCCTGCCCGATGACTGGGACATGGGCATGGTCATCACCCTCGGTTATCCCGTCGAGGACCATCCCGACAGCCCGCTCAAGCGCACGCGCGTCGCTCTCGACGATCTCATCATCCACAACCGTTGGCAGGGTTAAGAAACAGGGCCCGGAGGGGTACTAGGTGGCGTCGTCTTGGAGGATGAGCTGGCCAACGGCCGTGTTACTGGCCGGCACGTGATAAAGCCGGTGCACTTCCTGTGGAGGAGGTCCGCCAGCTAGGTCAGCCATAGCGCCCCGGGCAACCAGCCACATGACGAGTTCGATGCCCTCGCTACCGGCTTCGCGGACGTACTCGACATGGTCGATGCCAGCCTGGCCCTCGGGGTCGGTCACGATGCGATCCAGGAACGCATTGTCGAATGCCGAGTTGATGAGGCCAGCTCGGGGGCCTTGTAACTGGTGGCTCATACCCCCGGTGCCCCAAATCTGCACGTTCAGGTCGTCGTCGAAGCTTTCGACGGCTCTGCGGATTGCCTTGCCCAATTCCAAGCAGCGGCGGCCAGAAGGAACGGGATACTGCACAACGTTTACCGCGAGCGGAACGACTGGGCATGGCCACTGCTCGGGTTGACCAAACATGATCGACAGCGGGACGGTGAGGCCGTGATCGACCGGCATCTCGTTGACCAGCGTCAGGTCGAAATCCTGCTGGATGACTGAGTGGGCGATGTGGGCTGACAGCGCCGGATGACCTTGCACCGATGGCACGGGCCGAGGACCCCAACCCTCGTCGGCGGGTTCATAACTGGGGGACATGCCAAGCGCGAAGGTGGGGACCATGTCGAGTCCGAACGCGTTTCCGTGGTCGTTGTACACGAGGATCACGGCGTCGGGTGGGTTGTCCTGAATCCATGTGCGGCCTGCTTCATAGCCAGCGAAGAGTGGCTGCCAATACGGTTCTTCGGTCTTACCGAGATCCATGGCTACCCCGATCGCTGGCACATGGCTTGTGAAGACAGCGGCGGTGATGCGTGCGCTCATGTTCGGTCTTTCCACTCGTGGAGATAACGGTTGCCGTCGGGCGAACGCCCGCCATTCAGCATCATCTCTGCGTGCCCTGCTGCGTCGTTCTCGGTCATCGAGCTCACGATTTGTAGGTAACTCTGGCCGTCGGACGCTCCGATCTTGGCCAGAAAATAGATATTTCCACCCAGAGTGATCAGGCCGTTCAAGTCGCGAGCTATCACGCCCAGCTTCTGGTCTTCGCTCATTGGCCATTCGTCCAAATAGGCACGTTCGTCGGCATGGAATCGCTCGCGATTGTCGGCATCCATCAGCGACCGGCAGAACTGATTGAGTGCGTAGCCAGCAGCTGCCTGATCAGTGTCGAACACGGTCGTGCCTGGAATGTCGAGATACGGCTTATCGAGTGCCATGTGTGTCTCCGCGAGTTTTCGGTGGACGGTTCATAGGTCGAGTCCCACGTATTGTTCGGCCACCGACGTTTGGGCAGCTTCTGACCGGCTCAGATAATGCAAGTCTTCTTCGTTCGCTCGTTGCTCGAACGGTGACTGGTCAGGGAAGCGGTGCAACAGCACGGTCATCCACCACGAGAAACGGACCGAACCCCACACTCGACGCAGGGCCGTTTCGGAGTACGACGCAAGCTGCCCGGGGTCGCCGCTGTAGTGGGCGGCCATTGCCGTGGCGAGATAGTGCACGTCGCTGATCGAAAGATTGAGGCCTTTGGCTCCGGTCGGGGGCACGATATGGGCTGCGTCGCCAGCCAGGAACATGCGGCCATATTGCATGGGTTCGCACACATAACTGCGTAGCGGCGCAATCGACTTCTCGATCGATGGCCCGGTAACGATGTTGTCGGCTTCGGATTTGGGGACTCGGGCGAGTAGTTCGCTCCAAAAACGGTCGTCGGACCAATCTTCGACGCGATCGTCGAGCGGGCACTGCACGTAATAGCGGCTCAACATCGGGTTGCGCTCGGAACACAGCGCGAAGCCCCGTTCGTGGTTCGCATAGAGGAGATGGGGGAGCGGTGGTGTCTCGGACAAGATGCCGAGCCAACCAAATGGATACGACCGTTCGTACTCGCGTTTGATTGAGTCAGGAATGGAACCTCGGCTCACGCCGTGCGCCCCATCGCAACCAGCCACGAAGTCGCAGTCCAGACGAACCGGCTCGCCATTGGCGGTGAAACTCACCCACGGCGCGTCGCTGTTGGGGTCGTGGATTTCGACATCGGAAGCGCCGAAGATGATGTCCTGGCCGTGAGCGTCGGCAGCGGCGTAGAGGTCTTCCTGGATTTTGGTCTGGCCGTAGGCCATCATCGGCTTGCCAGCGAGTCGTTCGAAGTCGATCGAAAGAAGTTCTTCGGCACGCCACGAAATCTTGATGCTTTCGTGGCGGTGACCTTCGACATCGAGGCGTTCGCTAAGTCCAGCCGCTCGCATGATCTCGACACTTGTCCACTCGAGCACGCCCGCTCGAATCCGGCTCAGCACATACTCCTTCGTCTGGCGTTCAAGCACGACGGACTCGATGCCTTGTTGACGAAGCAGAAGAGACAACAGCGTTCCGGCCGGACCAGCGCCGATGATCGCGACCTGTGTTCTCATATGTCTGTCCTTGTTGCGTGCCAAAGAAAGCAGTGTGTCAGACTGTCGACCGGATTGTGAACAATCCCATAATCGCTCCGACTTTACCCATAGGCATGGTCGGCTCCATCGGCAGCAATAGGCATGGTCGGCGGGCGAACGGAAGGGCACCGAATGCAACGAATTATCGACTGCCACGGTCACTACACGACGACACCGCCTGGTGTTGGCGAGTGGCGAGAAGGTCAGAAGCAAGCCGTTGCTGACGACGCTGCCTTCGTCGGAGACAAGGGCGCCATGGTGGTTTCGGACGACGAGATTCGCGACAGCATTGAATCGGCCCAGCTCAAGTTGCAGCAGGAACGGGGCGCCGACCTCACGATCTTCTCGCCCCGCGCATCGTGGATGGCCCATCACATCGGCAATGAGCACACCTCGCAGTTTTGGTCCGAACATCAAAACGAGCTCATTCGCCGGGTGTGCGACCTCTACCCCGACAACTTCGCACCCGTATGTCAGCTTCCCCAATCACCAGGGGTCGCGATCGATAGTTCTGTTCGCGAACTTGAGCGGTGCGTCGACGAGATGGGTTTTATTGGCTGCAATGTTAACCCGGATCCAAGCGGTGGTTTCTGGACCGGCCCTCCGCTCTACGACCGGTATTGGTGGCCGTTATGGGAGAAGATGTGTGAGCTTGATGTACCCGGCATGATTCATGTTTCGGCGTCGTGCAACGACAACTTCTTCTCGACCGGCTCGCATTACTTGGGGGCAGACACAACTGCATTCATGCAGGCGTTGAGCTCAGGGTTCATGGCTGATTTCCCAGGGCTGCGGTGGATCATCCCCCACGGCGGCGGCGCAGTGCCATACCACTGGGGCCGTTTCAAAGGCATGGCCGCCGACAAGGGTTGGGACTTCGATGGCCTGCTCGACCACATCTATTTTGACACCTGCGTGTACCACCAGCCTGGCATCAATCTGCTGCTCGAGGTCGTGCCGACCGAGAACGTGTTGTTTGCCTCGGAGATGGTCGGCGCCGTACGGGGAATCGATCCCGAAACCGGAAACTACTACGACGACACGAAGATCTACATCGATAACGCCACGGTCAACGGGGTCGATGTCGACGACGCAACAAAACAGGTCATCTTCGAAGGCAATGCCCGCAGAGTTTTCCCTCGGCTGGAGATCGCACAATGAGCCCAGAAGCCAATTTCGGCCGCCATGTTGTGGTGCGCGAGATAGACCGAGCCACGGCAGCGACCGTCGACGTACTCGGGCCTATTGGCACTGCGACGGTGCACGAGGCGATCGGACGCCGTGGTTATCTGGGTGCGGAGTTGCGGCCAATCCAGCAAGACATCCGCATTGCTGGTTCGGCGGTCACGGTGCTCAGCCATCCAGGCGACAACATGATGTTGCATGCCGCGGTCGAGGTCTGTCAGCCCGGCGATGTGCTGGTGGTTGCGACCACGGCGCCATCGACCCACGGCATGTTTGGTGATCTTCTTGCGACCTCGCTGATGGTGCGAGGCGTTCGAGGTCTCGTGACCGACGCTGCGGTGCGTGACACCGCGGACCTGCGGGCGATGGGTTTCCCCGTATGGACTCGTCATGTCTCGTGCCAAGGCACGGTCAAGGCAACGCCCGGTTCGGTGAACGTGCCCATCACGCTCGGGGGCGAGATCATTACCCCCGGCGATGTCATCTGCGCGGACGACGACGGCGTGGTCGTGGTCAAACGGGCCGAAGCCGACTGGGCGCTCGAACGGTCACAGGCGCGATTGGCGAAAGAAGAACAGACCCGGGTCATGCTTGAAGCTGGTGAACTTGGCGTTGACTTCTACGGCCTGCGGGCCAAGCTGGCCGAGCTCGGCGTTGAATACGTCGACCGCCTGTAACCAACTAACGAACCCGTGCCAGGCACCCGTTCGTTATGCCTGCGTATCGCCCAAGCGGGTGAGGGCTTCGACGACGGACCGAAGATGGTAGGTCATTGCTGCGCCGCACCTTGGCGCCGCGGTTCGCTTCGCGTTCGACCAGGTCTTCGGAAGTAAGCGCAACGAACGCGGAACGAACGGCTGCCCGGCCACAGTCATAGTCTCGGGCCAGGTCACTTCAACAAGCCGATCACCGGGCCCAAAAACGGTCAGAAAGTATGTCGTTGCGTGGCACAGCGGTGACCGTTCCGGGTTGCGTTTTCCGAGGTCAGGTCTTCCTGGGTTGTGATTCAGTGGAAGTCATAAAGCACCTGAGGGTTGTCTACGAGGATCTGGTTCCGCAGTGTTTCATCGGGAGCGAACCGGGCGAGCAGATCGAGAAGTTCGCCTTCGTCTGGCATGGTCTGCATGTTGGGATGGGGCCAGTCCGTGCCCCACAGGACCCGCTCTGGGGCTGTGTCCAGGATTGCTTGTGCCAGCGGAATGACATCGTCAAACGGCGCGACCTTGCCGTGAGTCAAACGTTCGGCGCACGAGATCTTCACCCAGCACTTTTCGTCGGTGCGTAGGCGATGTAGCAGCTGCTGGAACGGCTCCTGGGCCACACCTGCCTCGGCGGGGACCCGAGCCATGTGGTCGATGATGTAGGGCACAGGCATGGCATCGAGCAGGCCGTTGTAGTGGGCAAAGTCCTTGGCGTCGAAGTGCAGCACGATGTGCCAGTCGAGCTCGGCGACACGGTGGACCAACGTCCAGAATTCGTCGAGGTCTGGTGCGCCACCAAGGTGGGCCACGAAGTTGAAGCGGGTCCCGCGCACCTGGTTCTCGTGGAGATGGGCAAGATCGTCGTCTGTGTAGGAACTATCGATCATGGCGACGCCGGCGTACCGACCATCGCCGTGCCTGATCGCGTCGATCATGGCTGCGTTGTCGGTGCCATGACAGCTGGCTTGCACGAAGACTGCTCGCTGCAAACCCAACCGTGCTTGGAGCGCTTGGAAGTCGTCGATGCCTGAATCGGGCGGGGTGTACGAGCGACTCGGGGAGAACGGAAACTGCC
>DNHM01000479.1 GCA_003485885.1 Acidimicrobiaceae bacterium | reverse complement strand
CCGCGGCGCTGACGCTGTCGCGCAGGGTCTGCAGGTATGCAACACGCCGTTGCGGCTCGTGGGCAAACTCATGAGTGTGCCGCCGGTGAGCTGGCTAGCACGGCTCGGCTACCCTGTTATCGCGAAGTACCGCTACAAGTTGCCGGGTGCCACAAACGCCTGTCGCATCGACTAGCGAGCTTCGCAGTTTCTCAGAGCTTTTCTTTGGCTGGCCCGCCGTCGGGTGCCATTGACGTAAGCAGCACCGAGATCACCTTCTGCCACGCGTCGGGGTCCGGCATTTCAACATCAATCACGCTCAGCATGCGCATACCCAGTGCAACCGACTGGCAGAACGTGACCACTGCGTTGGTATCAAGGTCGTGGTGGATGACGCCGCCGTCTTTGTCGGCATCAACCAGCTTGGCCAGCCGGGCTCGTTCGTCGGCAAGGCGAGGACGCAAACGCTCGGCAATATCGTCTTCGCGTCGAGCAGCCATGAAGGCTTCGAGCAACAGAGCCGATGCCGGACTCTGATCATCGAGCAGTGCAACACCGACGGTTTGCAGCAGGTCGGTAGCACTGAGTTCCGCAGCAGCAAGTTCGTTGACGAGCGTCGAGGTGTGAAGATCAAGCGCTTCGAGAAGCAGCTCGGACTTGCCGGTAAAGCGGTTGTACATCGCTCCGGTCGTCAGGCCTGCCCGTTCAGCAATCGACTGAACTCGCGCTCCCGAGTAACCCTCTTCCGCAAACACCTGAGCGGCCGCGTCGATAAGCGCTGCACGAATCTCATCGTCGTCCTCAGGCCGAGGCGAGGCGGTCTCGTTCATCGGCGATCACGGTAACAGTTCGGGCCCGCTTCCTGATGCAACGTCGATCGAGATTTCCGTCGTATCGAGAGGCGTGCACCGGCACTACGCTTCGCACCGATGTCTTCTCCCCTAACAGTGGCTTTCGATGCCGACGACACCTTGTGGCACAACGAGGATGCATTCGAGGCAGCCGAACATCATTTCAATGAGATCGTGGCGCCATGGGCCGAAGCCGACGAGGCTCAGCGGGTCCTCCTCGACTTCGAACGTGCTCGTGTTGGGCTGTACGGCTATGGCGTGAAGAGCTTCTGCCTGGCCATGATCGCTGCAGCATGTGAGGTCTCGAACAACGAGATCCCGGCAGCGGTACTCCGGACAATCGTCGATACGGCCGATGAACTGTTGGCTATGCCGACCAAGCTGATCGACGGAGCGACTGAGGCCATCGAGACCGTCAGCGAGAAATGGCCGACGTTCATCATCACCAAGGGTGATCTGCACCACCAGCTACGCCGCATCGAGATTGCCGATGTGGCCAAATATTGCTTTGACATCGAAGTGGTCGCCGAGAAGGACGCTGCCACGTACCGGCGTATTCTGCGCCGCCATCGGATCGAACCCAAGAACCTCATCATGATCGGCAACAGCGTCGTGTCCGACGTTGCACCTCTGCTCGACATTGGGGCTCGTGCAGTCCACATCCCGTACGACGTCACCTGGGCTCTAGAAACAGCCGCCGTAGATCCTGCACCCAGCGACCGCTGGTTCCGGCTCGAATCAATATCTGACGTCCCTCAACTGATCGAGTCACTTGTATGACCTCCACCTCTCTCGCCCCCGGCTCCCCCATCTCTGTCTCGCCTTCCGTGGCTGCTGCAATCGCTGACAGCGAACCAGTCGTTGCGCTTGAGTCGACCGTCTACAGCACGCTCGGGCTCCCTGCTCCACACAACAAGGCGGTGTTAGACAGCTCGCATCAGGTGATTCGTGACGGCGGTGCTACCCCTGCGCTCACGGCAGTCATCGACGGCCGGCCGGTTGTCGGCCTCGATGACCCCACACCAGTCCTGACAGCAACCAACAAGGTTGCGGCTCGTGACCTGGCCGTTGCCATGGCACAGAAGTGGGACGTTGGTGTAACCACTGTTGGAGCTTCGCTAACGCTCGCCCACCATGCAGGGGTCAATGTCTTCGCAACTGGCGGCATCGGCGGCGTGCACCGTAATGCAGCCGTCACCGGCGACATCAGCGGTGACCTACCGGTGATCGGTCGGTTCCCGATTGTCACGGTGTGTGCCGGAGCAAAAGCGTTTCTGGACCTGCCCCGCACACTTGAGATGCTCGAAACACTCGGAGTCGTCGTCATCGGCTTCGGCACCGACGAGCTCCCGGCGTTCACCACCACAACAAGCGGGCTACCAGTCCCGCATCGCATCGATGACCCTGCCGAAATCGCCGACGTGCTGCGCCACCGAATAGCGCTTGGCCAAGGCGGCGTATTGGTGTGTGCCCCGCCTCCAGAACCCCTCGATGCCGACGTCCTCGACCATGCCATGGAACAGGCCGAAGCAGCCGCCGATGCCGCAGCCATCCTCGGCTCAGCCCGCACTCCCTACATCCTGGGTGCCATTGCGGAACTCACCAACGGGGCAAGCGTGAGCGCCAACACCGCCCTGGTAGCGAACAATGCCCGCATCGCCGCTGCGATCGCCGTGGCCCTAGCGGACAGCTAAGGCGTGACCGAGTAGATCCGACGCTGCCGCTGAGCTAGCCCTGGTCTTTCATCCGGTCGAGGCGAGCGGCGTCGGGATCGAATCCTGGAAACGTCCGTTCCGCTACCACGCCTGCTTGAGTCATGAGGTCGTACACGATCTCTTCGACCTCGTTCCAGTTGTTCGCTCGTAGACCGCCGAGATCCCGGTTGTAGGGCTGGTCGAACACGATGGCTGTGCGCCCAGCAGCTCGCAGACTCTCGATGTTGTGTGCACCATCATCGATGTAGGCATCAGCGCCGACATCACTTTTGGCCCCCAGGAAACACAGATCCCGGTATGGGATACGGGCACGATCCAACCATGCGACAGTGTCGCCAGCAGCAGCGGAATGGCCCCAGTTCACGTACAGCCGGTGGGTCACGATCCGAATCCATACGCCGGCATCGCTGAGTCGCCACAGGCTCTCAGCCGCTCCTTCGATGACTTCGAGGTTGGCAAGCAACCGGCCTTCGGTGATGGCGGCCAGATGCATTTCCTCGAAGAGTTCGTCGTCGAAACCCCACTCTCGAAAGTCCCAGGACCGTTCGAGCGGCAGTGTCTCAGGATCGCGGTTCAGACGTTCCGCGCAGAAAGCACGAAATGCCTTGGTGTAGTCGGCACACACCCCATCGAGGTCTACGCCGAGCACAAATGCTGAGGTAGTCGTAGCCATTAGCCCAGGAAGTCGCTCAGGGGACGCAACGGGCGCGCTCCCATGTGTGAGATAACCTCGGCTGCGGCTTTGGAGCCGAGCATGCCAGCGTCGAACAGACTCATGCCCCTAGCCAGACCAAACAGCACCCCTGCGGCGTACTGGTCACCTGCACCAGTCGTGTCGACAACGTGGGGCACCGGCACCGGGGGAATTTCTATGGTCTCGTCGGCGGTCACGATAAGTGATCCCTCGGGGCCCTTGGTCGCGCACAAGATCTCGCACCGGCCTCGGACCATCTCGACGGCCTCAGCGTGGCTATTGGCCCTCGTCAGCGTCATCAACTCTTCCTCGTTACCAAACAGCACGTCGATGTCGTTGTCGACCAGCTCGTGCCATTCGTCAAAGTGCCGTTCGACACAGAACGAATCGCTGAGGGTGAAGGAGATCTTGCGCCCTGCCCGCTCTGCTATCTGGATGGCGTGGCGGATTGCGTCCTTGGTCACGTCGATGTCCCAGATGTACCCCTCGCAGAAGAGGTATTGGCTGGCGGACACGATGTCTTCGGGGATATCGCTGCGATACAACGTGGTCGCTGCTCCCAGAAAAGTATTCATGGTGCGTTCTGCATCGGGAGTCACGATTACCATCGAGCGGCCGGTTGGTTCACCACTGGTTCCTGGTTGCACGGTGAAACCGACACCACTCGCCTCGGAGGCCTCACCAAAGACCTTGCCTAACTCGTCGTCGGCAACCTTGCCGATGAACGACGCGGTGCCTCCGAAGGAAGCCACACCGACCATGGTGTTGCTGGCTGAACCACCAGACGTTTCGGTCATCACGTCCATGGCGTCGTAGAGCTCAACGGCTCGCTCTGCATCGATGAGCACCATGGCGCCCTTGGTTAACCCATAGGAGTCGATGAAGTCATCGCCCTGTTGAGAAATTACGTCGACAATCGCATTTCCGATTCCGACGACGTCATAACTGATATCTGCCACGGCGGCACCGTACCCGTACGCTTGGCGTGTGGAAAGCATCAACCAACATCGTTTGCCTCGGACTATCTCGCCAACCGAGTATCTCGTCCGCCTTCGGCCAGACATCGAGGCAGCAGAGTTCAGCGGATCGGTCACGATTCAAGCCACCGCAGACCAGCCGGTTACCGAGATTGTGCTCAACTCGATCGAACTCACGATCACCGAAGCCACGGTGCGCCACGGCACTGTCGTGCAGTCCGCTGCTGTGCGGCTCGACGAAGAGTCCGAACGGCTGTACCTGACAGTTGACACAGCCGTGTCTCGTGGCGAGTTCCAGATTGTCATTACGTTCGACGGCATCTTGAACGACAAGCTGCGCGGCTTTTACCGCAGCACATTCACCGACGACGCAGGCAACGAACACACCATCGCCACCACACAATTCGAGTCGACCAACGCCCGGCGTTGTTTTCCGTGCTGGGACGAACCTGACCGCAAGGCCGTCTTCCAGGTCACTCTTGAGGTCCCCGGCCACATGTTGGCGATCTCTGCCATGGCCGAGACCAACCGAACTGACCTGGCCAATGGCTGGATACAGGTCGACTACGCACCAACACCGCTGATGTCCACCTACTTGCTTGCGTTCATGGTTGGTGAGATGGAAGCGTCACCGTCGATCGACGTCGATGGTGTCCCGGTCCGCATCATCCACCGTCCTGGTCAAGGTGATCAGATCGGTTTCGCCCACGATGCCGCCGCGTTCTGTTTGCGTTGGCTCACCGACTACTTCGGCGTGCCGTACTTCGGCGACAAGATCGATCTTCTCGCGATTCCCGACTTTGCGTTCGGAGCAATGGAGAACACCGGCTGTGTGACCTTCCGCGAAGTACTTCTGCTCGTCGACCCCGAGACCACGACGCAACCAGAGCAACAACGCTCGGTCGCTGTGATCGCACATGAACTGGCCCATATGTGGTTCGGCAACCTGGTGACCATGCAGTGGTGGGAAGGTCTGTGGCTCAAAGAAGCCTTCGCCACGTTCATGGAGACCTCGGCCACCGATGCGTATCGCCCCGACTGGAAGGTCTGGGAAGGTTTCGCTGTCGATCGTTCATCGGCGTATCACGTCGATTGTTTGCACAGCACCCGTGCCATCGAGTTCGTAGTCGAATCCCCCGCCGATGCCGAGGGCATGTACGACGTCTTGACCTACGAAAAGGGCGCTGCAGTTGTGCGCATGCTCGAACAGTTCGTGGGAGCCGACAAATTCCGCGACGGCATCCGCAGTTATATGACGACCCATGCCTACGGCAACACGGTTACCAGCGATCTGTGGAACGCAATCGGATCAGCGACCGATTTACCTGTGGACCAGATCATGCACGAGTGGATTTACCAAGGTGGTTTCCCGCTCGTTGATGCATCCGTGGCTGATGGCCAATTGATACTCGATCAACAGATCTTCCGTCTGATCAACAAACCCGACGCCGCTCCCACCGCCGATTGGCATGTTCCGTTGACCGTCCAGGTCAACGGAGTTGACGATCGAGTCCTGATGACTCCCCAAGCCCGTGTCCAACTCAACAGCGACGACGCCTCGATCATTATCGACCCCCATAGTCACGGCTTCTTTCGAGTGCAATACGACACAGCCTTGTCTGCCCGACTCGCCGATGGGCTTATGGGCCTCACCGGTGGTCAGCGACATCGGCTATTCGACGACGAGTTCGACCTGGTGTTAGCTGGCAGGCGCACCGTTGCTGACTATGTCCGGCTAGCGCGAGCTCTCGACGGCGAGACCAGCCCTCCGGTCTGGTCGACCCTGTCCAGTGGCTTCTCGACCATCGCCCATGCCAGTAACACCCGAGATGAGCAGGCGGCATTCGGAAAAATCTGGGCCGAAATCGCTGGCCCTCAGCTTGCGACCTTGGGTTTCGACCGTGCCGATGACGAAGACGATCCACTGGTCAACGAGGTGCGGGCTTCGCTCTACAGCTCGCTCGGTTCGTTAAGCCGGGAACAGGCAGTCATCGACCATGCTCGCCAGATCTTCGATGGTTCGATTGAGACCACGAATGCGAGCATCGAGAGTGCCGCCACTCGAGTGATCGCGTCGACCGGAACACGCCAGGACTACGACGAGGTCTTCGCCCGTTTCCAAGCTGCGACATCGCCGCAGGTCGAACGGCGTTACATGTTCTCGCTGAGTCGTTTCGACGATGCTTCTGCCATTGCCGACTTGTGCGAACGCACGCTCGACGGCAGCATCCGCAACCAAGATGCTGCCTTCATGCTCGGACTCGCGGTTGGGAACCGGTGGCATGGATCCTACGTCTGGTCGTTCATCACCAAGAACTGGGATCGCATCATCGACACGGTGCCCGACAATGCCGTTGGCCGCATGCTTGGTGGTGTCGAATGGCTTGAGCATGGCGACGTACCAGCAGTACACGCCTTCCTCGACGGCCATGAGGTGCCTCAGGCCAAACTCTCGGTTCTACAACATCGAGAACGGCTCGACATCCACCACGCGCTCAAGCAGCGTCTCGCCACCGAGTCATCCGAGCACTAACCATCGTGTGAGCGTTCGTTCATCGCAGGTTCAGCGTGACGAGGCCAGCCTCGTCGATCTTGACGTCGAAGGTACGGGTGATACCCGACGGATCCGTTGCCTCGCAGGGCACTGATTCGTCGGTGGCGAGCGCCATCACGGGCTGCCCGCAATCGACGCTCGTGACCGAGCCAACTTCGTCGCCAAACGTCGCAGCCAGCAACGCAGCCACCTCGTTCACTGCCACGAAACGCGCATCGACGGTGGCGGTTGTTGTCAAGGCTTCAGCCGTGCCCCCAAGCTCGACGTTCACGTCGATGACCTGGCCACCGAGCGTTGCGACGCAAAGAATTGACTGGCCGGGTTGAGGATCAGCACTGTTAGGACATGAGATCGATCGGATTGCGCCTGGATATTGCGGAAGCAGTTGGGCACCAATGTCGGCTTCGAGTTGGGTGCCGTCGAGGGTGCGGTCAACACCGCATGACGCAAATAGCAATGTCGCCATGAGCACTGTGGCCGCGGCGAGCGACTTTTGGTGAGAGGTCAGAATTCGGCAGCGAGCGCGTCGGCCCATGATGTCTTCATATCAATCAGCCCGCGATACCGCATGACATGGCGAGGACGGTTGAACCCGAGTACCGCCACGATGACACCATTGCGGCCATAGATCGCTGCGAACTTACGGCTCTCGATGTCGCCGTCAACGATCTGGAACGCATCGAAGTCCGTGGTGCGCCCCGCAAGTTGGATCTTGCGGTCGTACTGATCGCTCCAGAACCAAGGGACCGGCTCGTATGGGCCGACAGATGCGCCATGCAGCAGCCGTTTGGCGGCGTGGGCGGCCTGGGTGATCGCGTTATCCCAGTGCTCAACCCGCATGGTTTCATCGAAGTGGCCGTTGTGCCATTGAGCTACGTCGCCAGCGGCGACGACCCCGGGCGCTGCAAGCGATGTTGTGTCACACACCACGCCGTTGTCGATCGTCAGGCCGCTTCCGTCGAGCCACTCGACGTTCGGGATCACGCCAATACCGACGACAACGAGTTCGGTTTCGATCTCGGAGCCGTCGGTGAGTCGGATTCCGGTGACGTGTTCGTCACCAAGGATGGCTTCGCAGCCAACACCAAGCCGCAGATCAACGCCATGGTCTCGATGGACATCGGCGAGAACAGCTCCCATGTCGGCGCCCAGGGATCGCTCGAAGGGAGCTTCTGCCATTTCGAGCATCGTGACGTCGAGACCGAGCCCTCGGGCACTGGCAGCGACTTCTGCCCCGATGAACCCGGCGCCGATAACCACCACCCTGGACGGTTGTTTTTCGAACGCAGCCCGGATTGCTTGGGCATCATCGAGCGTGCGCAGTGTGTACACGCCCGGCATGGGACCGCCAATGGTGCGGGTCCGTGCGCCGGTGGTGATCACAACGCCGTCGACGTCGAGAACGGTGCCAGACGCCAAGGTGACAGCCAGGGCTGCTGCGTCAAACGAGACGGCGGCATCGCCCAAATGTGTGGTCAGGTTGAGCGCATCAAACTTTTCGTCGGCGGACAGCCACACTCGTTCGACATCCCAGTCGCCTGACAACACCTGTTTCGACAGCGGCGGGCGATCATAGGGACGATGGACCTCGTCTCCGACCAGGTGGAGAACTCCGTCGAATCCTTCGGCTCGGAGTGTCTCGGCGGCTCGGAGACCAGCCAGAGATGCGCCGACAACGGCGATTGACTTCATTCAGCTGACCTCGTCGTAGGTGTGCATCGGCCTCGCTACCGCGCCTTGGTTATTCCTCGGAGTCGTCGGCAATAGCGATTGCCTGCTTCGGGCAACGTTGCACCGACTCTTCGACCTTGGCTCGCTGGTCTTCTTCAGGAGTATCGGTCAGCAGGTACAAGAAGTCATCATCGCGGACCTCAAAAACATCGGGTGCGATCTGCATGCAAATGGCATTGCTCTCACACAGGTCGTAGTCGACAACAACTTTGAAACTCATCTTCAATCCCTCTGGTCTACTGAACCGTGATACTAGAAAGCGATACTAGTCAGCGATACTAGACAGCGTTACTAGTCAGGGCAGCCGGCAGAGCCCGTTAGGCGAGTCGTATTCCAATGCGATCACGGACCCGACCACAACCTGGACACGGCCAGGGTCGGCGCCGTCGGCGGTCAGGAACTCCGACATCGAACGACAGACGTCCTCGACAAGGCTCAATGGTTCGGGCGTCTGCGCAAAGACAACAGTTGCGGTTTCAATACGCTCTGAGTCGACGACGAATTGCGCAGTAACAAGATCGCTCCACCCGGCGTCGGCGTAGTTGTCTTGCACGAAGCTGTTCCAACGAGTTGGCGCTGGCCGGTCGGCCGCAATGCCACAGCTGCTCAACGCATACCGATCGAGCGCAGCCTGCTCGCGGCTCGCCTGCGGATCAAATCGTGCGTTGAAGAGTGCTTCGAGGTCGGGCGGATTCTCGGCAAGAAGTTCGCCAAAATCGCGAGCCCGATTCTGGAGCGCCTCGATCGTGGGGCGAACAGCGGGTGGTGCAACAAGTGCAAGTCGTTCAAGATCTGCAGTTGTTGGCGAGGGCGTCAGTCCACTACCGGTTTCCAACAGCGAGCAAAAGGCCGCAAGGTCACCCGGTTCCGGCGCGTCGCTACACGCCGTGGCCAATAGTGCAGTCAGGATCACCGCAACGAGCGCTCGTTTCACCCCTGTAGTTTGGCGCACCGCCAGACCCTTTTACGTTTCTGACAGTTTTCGACGACATACCACGCCACGCCACTATCGCCAGAAACAGAAGCTAGGCGACCTTCGCTAGATGGCGTCGCTTCCGACTTCACCGGTGCGGATGCGGACCATTGCGGAAACGTCGGTGACCCAGATCTTGCCGTCGCCGATCTTCCCGGTGCGGGCAGCGTCGGCGACTGTCTGGACGACGGAGTCGGCTTGTGCATCATCGACAACAATTTCCAAACGGGACTTTGGTGTGAACGACACCTTGTATTCGGTGCCGCGATAGGTCTCGGTGTGGCCGCCTTGGCGACCGTAACCCTGCGCTTCGGTCACCGTCATGCCTTGAACTCCAATGGAATTCAGCTGGGTCTTAATTTCGTCAACTTGGTGGGGCTTGACGACGGCAGTTACGAGCTTCATATGTCTTCCTAGATACGAGTTATTCGTGCTGCCACAAGATAGCCCACCAGGGCGCATCTGCTAGCACTTTTGTACAATTTCCGAGGAATTCTTCATCTATGTAGCACTACATTACTACATTCGGTTACGGTTTCCGGCATGCGCATCCGGCTCAATCACACGACCCCGGTACCACCGTTTGAGCAGATTCGAGCCCAGCTGGCGTTGCACGTCGCTGCCGGGCGACTCACGCCTGGAGACCGTCTGCCGGCGATCCGACAGTTGGCCGACGAGCTCGACGTCTCGACCAACACCATCGCCCGTGCCTATCGCGAGCTCATCAACGCAGGGATCGCCGAAGCAGCGGGCCGACGAGGTACCCGCATCACCGCCGCTCCCCCGGTCGCCCACGACGTCGCCCAGCGCAGCGAACAAATCGAACAAGCAGCTGACCGATTTGCCCTGACAGCGAGCGAGCTCAGCGTCACCACCGACGAGGCGCTGGAAGCCATCAT
>DNHM01000483.1 GCA_003485885.1 Acidimicrobiaceae bacterium | reverse complement strand
GAACGAGGTAGCCGTCTATCGGCTGGCGAGAAGCAGCTTGTGTCGCTGGCTCGAGCTGCGCTCGTGGATCCCAAGGTGTTGATCCTGGACGAGGCCACGTCAAGCGTCGACCCTGGTACCGAGGCCATCGTCGAAGTTGCCATGGAGTCGCTGATGGAAGGCCGAACCGTCATCGCTATCGCCCACCGGTTGTCCACGTCCGAACGCTGCGACCGTGTGGGTGTCGTGGTCGACGGCGAATTGGTCGAGCTCGGCCCACACAATGAACTCGTCGCGGCCGGCGGACACTACACCGAGCTCTTCGAAGCCTGGACCAGCGGCCTCGCCGCCTAGCCCTTAGCTCATGCGTGCAGGCCGGTCCGCGCCCGGTGATTATGACTCGCCCTTAAACCACACGAGGGAATGCGACTTCGCCGGTTATGCGGGGCTTGGCGATGCGTTCCGTCTCGCCATTATTGAGTGGTGGAACCCGAAGAAGTAGCAAACGTCATCTGGACTGCCGCCACCGACGAAACAACGCGGCTCCGCTACATCAGCTGCGATGGAGCAGCAGTACTCGGCAACCGGTACTTGGCCGAACAAGACGAAGCCTTCGTCTCCGGACTTCATCAACAGTTCGGGCTGCAGCCCCAGACAACACGCAGCCATCTCCTACCCTCAGCCACGACAAGCGCCCCGCAGCCGTCGACCGGTGTGCCCCGGGCGGTCTGGGTCATCTCGGCCCTCGGGACCTGCTTTAGGTCGTGACGACGAGTTTGGCGGCGGCGGTGACTGCTTCCATGTCGGCGTGGGCTTATTCGATCTGGTCGAAGTCGTAGCGGCGGTGGATAGGCACAGTGGCGGACCATCGGCACGGCGTGGAGGAACTCTTGGAACACCGTTGCTGGCAGGATCTGTTGGGGCAGGATCCTTCACCCTTCTGCTGGTTGTCATCTGATCGACAACGCCCCTTGCGGGGTCCTTGTCGTGCGCTAGAAGGCGCTCTTTAGTAGTCAGGGGTAAATCTTTTTGGTCCTTGGGGAAGAAGGTCGCCGAGTGTGGTCTGTGCACTGTTCCTGTTGGGGTCGACAGCGACGATAATCAGTTCGGTGCCAACGACCTCGAGTGCCACCTGTAGGCACGCTCCACACGGAAATGTGAGTTCTTCTTCAGTCCGTTTCGAACACAGTGCCAGCACGACAGGGGCCTGTTGGCTCGTCACCGCTGCGAAGAGAGCGACCCTCTCCGCACACATTGCTAGTCCAAGTGAAACGTTCTCGATTAGCACCCCCTCCACGGTGGCGCCGTCAGCGGTGACTGCAGCAGCTCCCATTAGGAAATTCGAGTAGGGCGCATAGGCCCGTTCCCGTGCGGCAACGGCGTGCTCTGACGCGAGTTCGACCAGTTGCTCAGTGGTTAAAGCCATGTGTTGTTCTTGCCCCTTTGAAGTGCAGGCCAAACATACTGCGCTGTGGGTCTGGCGTTGCGGTGAACGACGCTGCGTTTGGTCCGGTCGAGGTCAGTCATTGGCGCTTCCTCGGGGGAGTGGTTGGCGGAAGAGACCAGCTGGAATCGGGGCATCGCATCGAGTGAGCGCCAACTGCCACGACGGTGAGGCGCCAAGTGCCCACCGCATTGCTTGGATACCGGTTCGCCCGAGCTTTGCTGCCCCACGGGTAGCTTGAATCCCCAGCTGCCTGTTGAGGTCTTGAGGGATTGTGGTCACTGCAGCGTTGTAGAGCAGGCGGTAGCCGACTCGCACAGGAATGGAGAGCGGCGGGTCTTGGAGAAACTCGATGGCATTGATTTGGGCTTGTGAGATCGCTCGCTGGTCGTGGTTAGCGATCCACAGTCGAAGCCCAGTTGCGGTGTCAGGGAGCGGAGCTGCGCCTAGGAGTCTGCCTACGTTGGTTTGCTCGGCGACGAAACGATCTGCGTCGTCGGCGTTGAGCGGCTCAGGGCCAAAGGCTTGGAATGCTGCGAGGAACGAGTCGGTGAGGACGTTGTGGACCCAGGCTGCCATCTCGGGCTTCGCTGCGTTGTAAGCCCGGTCGCGTTCAGACGTTCCTCGGACGGGTTGATGAGCGTGGCGCACAACGGCGACGGCGGCGTCGACTTCGGGCATAGCTCCATAGGTGGTTTCGGTTACGTACACCGAGGTGCGGGAGAGTCGGCCAAGAGGGTCTTGGCGGTACGCCGAGTGATCATCGACGCCAGCAGCTACTTCTGGATGCGCTGATTGCACGACGAGCGCTCGGATCCCGCCAATGAAGACGGCTGCGTCGCCGAGGACTCGCCACGAGACCGAATCGGGGCCAAGAAGACCCGGGTCGCCTCGGTAGTCCAGGGTGTTCTCTAGTGGAGTAGGGCCATGCGCAAAGAGCGAGCTGACCGCTCGAACGACGTTGTCTTGGATGTTCAACCCGAACCTGGTCACGGGTTGATCGTACCGATGAATGAGAAGCCGCGAGATCCAGCGCAATCGTCGGGACCCCGACCATGGCTGAGCCCAGCGACAGACACCCGCTGGCTGTAGCTCTCATAGGGTTCCATTGTCGAGGGCAGTCAGAACGACTTGCGCTCGTTCTCGAATAGCTGGCAGGTTGCTGAGACGCCGCATTGCAGCAAGTTCCCGGCTGACCCGGTGATTCCCCGGCAAGGCTTCTTCGTTGCGAGCAAGGAAGTCCCAGTAGAGGGTTGTGAACGGACACGCGTCGTCGCCGGTCCTCTTTTTCGGGTTGTACCTGCAGCTTTTGCAGCTGTTGCCCATCTTGTTGAGATAAGCCCCTCCCGACGCATACGGCTTGGTTGCTATTGGGCCACCATCGGGCGATGCCGAACGGCACGACACCCACGTAGCCCAACGGCTGATCACAACCAACTGGGTCCGAACCGCGGCATGGTCCGCCCGTGGGCTCGTCTTGGTACGAGCACTTGCTGGTTGACAAGTCAGGCGTAGGCGACCCTGACGATAAGGCCGGTTCGGCCCGCTCTGATAGGGCGAAGCGGGATAGAACGTCGTGGTGGCCCGCTATGTCGTTCATGTCCATTCACCTAAATCGCCTGACGAGTGTTTTGCCTATATGGCTGACCTCTCTAACTTCGCCGAATGGGACCCCGGGGTGGGTAAGGTTCAGCAGGTCGAAGGCGACGGCGCCGGACCAGACGCGGCCTTTGACGTCTGGGTCAACGGCATTGGCGCCCCGCTCAAGCTTCGCTACCGCATCTCCGAGTATGACCCACCCAATTTGCTCATGGCGCGTGCCAAAAACCATCTCTTGACATCGCTCGACACCATTACCGTTGTGGCCGATGGCGCCGGTTCCACGGTCACGTACGACGCTGAACTGACCCTGAATGGTCTGCTGGGGCTGGCCGACCCACTACTTGGTCTCAGCTTCAAGATGATCGGGGACCGGGCTGCGCAGGGACTCGTTCGAGCCCTCGATGGCGAACGCGTGACCGAGCCCAGCTCATGAACGTGCGCGATATCGCCGACGCATTCATCGAGGCGCCAATCGTCAC
>DNHM01000170.1 GCA_003485885.1 Acidimicrobiaceae bacterium | reverse complement strand
CACAATACGCGACACAACAAGCGTTGTTACCGCGCCGATCACAGCAGCGGTAACCGCGACTGCGAGGACGACGGTCATGTCAGACCGCTTCCTCGGCGAATCGACGAATCAGATCGCTGCAGTCGATCGACGTGGTTCCAACAAGTGAACTCACCGCAGCAAACCCTGCCATCACCATTCCCGTGTCACTTTCAGGCTCGACCTGGTCGTCGGTCACCATGAAGCCCATCTTCAATACGTTCTCGGTCTTTTCCTCGACGTAGGACCGATAGCGCGATATCTGCGAGACCGAGGCAGCAGCGATGCCAGCAAGTTCGGAAAGCCCGCAGCGAGGGACATTGATGTTCAGAATCTGGTGGCCGCTTGTCGGCAAAAGTTTCATTAGTTGCACCGCGACCTCGGCTGCGGTGTCGAAACGAAGTGGCGCGTCGAGATCGTCGAATTTGTGCTCGGCGCTCACCGCCACAGCTGGCACGCCGAATGCAGCCGCGGTGACTGCAGCAGACACCGTGCCGCTATGGCGGACCGCTCCACCAGTATTGAGACCCCAGTTGATACCGGACGCGACGATGTCGGCTGGTTCACCAAAGGCGCCTCGCATAGCAAGGAGTGCGCACATAGCTGGTGGGGCTGCAACCGCGTATGCCTCGACTCCAGGCGCTTCGGCAAGGGTGCGTTGCTGATAGGCGATCTCGCGACTCGTGCCGCTAAAGCTGCTGGCGGCCCGACTGATGATCGAGGTACCGGCGCCGCTGTAGTCGCTGTCGGGGGCGATCACGATGGGTTCGTATCCGTGGGCGACCAAAGTGGCAGTGAGAACCCGGAGCCCTTCGCCGTCGATGCCGTCGTCGTTCGTGACGAGCACTCGTGTCGCTTGTTTGGTCATGGTCGTCGTTACTCGTCTTCCGGGTCGGTACCAGCGAGGTCGCTGGCACTTTCACTGACAGTACGTGCTCCGATTGCCCCGCCGGCGCTTCGGTTTCGTGCCCGCTCCGCGCCAGCGTGTTCGGGCGTCCAACCTTCGACGATGTAGCGGACCCATTCGCCAACGTTCACCGCATGATCACCAACCCGCTCGTAGAAGCGGCCCAAAAGTGCCATCTGAATGGATGTTTGCGGATCGTTGCCGTGGAGGCGGTGATCTTCGAGCACAGCAGTGATGAGTTCATTGGCGTAGTCGTCGAGACGATCGTCGATGTCATCGAGTGCGGCACCGAGCGCAACGTCGCGGCCGGCGTAAGCCTCGCCAGCAAGGCGGAACATGCGCTGTGCTTCTTCACTCATCTTGGTGATCAAGCCGCGAATTCGCGGGTCGTAGTCGGTGCCGAACATACGCCGAGTTGCCTTGGCAATGTTCACGACCAGGTCGCCGGATCGTTCTATCTCGGGGTTGAGGCGAATGGCGGCCACGATCTCGCGCAGGTCGGTCGCCATCGGCTGTTGCAGCGCAAGCAGCTGGGTACACATGGTGTCGAGGTTGACCGACACCGCATCGAGCAGATCGTCGTCGTCGATGAGCCGTTGTGCTGCGTCGAGGTCGTTGTTCAAAAACGCGTCGGTCGCACGAGGAATCATCTCGGTGACCATGGCGCACATGCGCACAATTTCGTCGCGAACCTCGTCGAGGCTGGAGTGGAATGACCCACGGAGTGGAGCTTCAGTCATAGTGCGCCCCTAGCCGAATCGGCCGGTGATGTAGTTCTCGGTTCGCTCGTCGGCGGGGTTCGAGAAGATGGTTGTTGTGGCGTCGTATTCCACGAGTACGCCGGTGCGCTGCTCGGTCTTTGGGTCGACCTCGGCAGTGAAGAATGCGGTGCGATCACTGACTCGAGCAGCCTGCTGCATGTTGTGGGTCACGATCATGATCGTGTAGTCGTGTTTGAGCTCAGCCATGAGGTCTTCGATACGAGCGGTAGCGATCGGGTCGAGGGCCGAACACGGTTCGTCCATGAGTAACACGTCGGGGCTCGACGCGATCGCCCGGGCGATACAGAGACGTTGTTGCTGACCACCGGACATGCCGGTTGCCGATGCGCTCAGCCGATCCTTCACCTCTTCCCACAGTGCTGCCCGCTGCAACGATGCTTCGACGATGTCGCTCAGCTCGCTCTTGTTCTTGATGCCTGCGATCCTGGGCCCATAGGCCACATTGTCGAAGATCGACTTTGGGAACGGATTCGGTTTCTGGAACACCATGCCGATGCGGCGGCGGACTTCGACTGCGTCGACCTTGGGGTCATACAGGTCTACGCCTCGGTAGCGCAGCAGACCTTCGACCCGAGCGGTTGGAATCAGGTCGTTCATCCGGTTAAACGACCGTAATACGGTGGACTTGCCACAGCCAGATGGGCCGATGAGCGCGGTGATTTCCCCCTGACGGATGTCAAGGTTGACGTCTCGGACCGCTCGAAAGTCACCATAAAACACGCTGAGGTCAGTGGTCTGGAACACCACGTCTTCGGCTGATGCCGCTTCCGGCATCTGTGTCTGATCAGTACTACTCACGGTCACGCCCTTCGCGGGGACATCTGTCGAGGTCACGCTACTCATTCTCAGGCTCGCTTCTTCTCAAAATAGTTACGCAACAACACCGCGACTGAATTCATCATGATCACAAACACCAACAGCATGACGATTGCGGCACCTGCAGCCGGCGCGAATCCCTTGTCAACGCCTGCATTTCGGACCCAACCAACGATCACGATGGGCATTGCCGTAAACCGGTCGGCGAACTGGCCGAAGAACTGATCGAAGCCGCCGAACATCGAGTCTCGGGGGGCCAACCGGCCGGTGATCGCTCCGACCAGAATGAGCGGCGCAGCTTCACCAACTGCCCGGGCCAAAGCCAGCAATGTGCCGGTCAGAATCCCAGGCGCAGCAAAAGGAAGCACTTGGCTCTTGATGACTTCCCACTTGGTGGCGCCGACGCCATAGGCACCTTCGCGCAGGCTTTGTGGCACAGCTCGAACAGCCTCGGCAGCGGTAATGATCACAATCGGCAATACAAGAATTGCCAACGTGACACCGCCGGCGAACAACGTGCTTTGTCCGACCTCGATGAGTTCTTCCTCGTTGAAGACCGACGACCACACCGAGTTGATTCGATCGATGAACCAGTGGGTAACCGCTGTTCCTTTGACGAACAGGAACAAGCCGAGCAGGCCGTAGACCACCGAGGGCACACCGGCCAGGTTGCGCACGATGATGTCGAGGATCGAGGTAAACCGGTTACGTGGTGCGTATTCCTCGAGGTACACCGCAGCGGCGATACCGATAGGGAACGCCAAGACCACGACGAACACCGCGATCCAGAACGAGCCGAGAATTCCCTGGCTGATGCCGAGCTGGTCATCTTCGGAACGAGACCGAAGCGTGCCCGACCAGAAGTCGTTGAGACGTTCGCTGAGCACCGGCCACCCATCGCCGATCACCTGGGCAAGTAGCACGACCAGAATGATCACGCTCAGCGAAAGCGCCACGAACAGCGCCACCTGGAACAGGCTCAGGACACCCAAGTATTGGCAGGCTGCCAACGCTGCTGCTACGACAGCCACAGCAGCAAGTAGCCCCCACGCCCAGCCGCCGGTAGCGAACTCTGGGTCGAGCATACGTTTCATGATGATGAGGCCTGCGCCCAGGCTTGCAAGCCCAAGCGCGACCTGCTCGAGTTCAAGTGTGGCCCGCGACAGTTCGACGTTGCTCAGTCCAACCAAGATCGCGATCGACAACACAATGCCGATCAGATAGACCGCGCCGACCAGGTCGCCTCGAACAAGCTGTCGAATGAGCGCGATCGTTGCGAGCCCGGCAACCGCAAACCCGGCTCGTGTAGCTAGTGGCGACGACAGTTGTGGCGCCTTCTGGACCAGTCCGGTCATTGCCAGGACTAGGCCAACAAGTGGCACGGCGAGTAGGTAGACCCCGTTGTCGAGGTCGCCCTTCCACATCTGACGGAGCATCAGCACAAGCGCACCGACGACAAAAATCGTATACAGAAACAGGTCGGCGTTGACCCGGATTTCTTGTCGACCACGGCCAATCAGCTGCTTGCCAACCAGCACAACGGCGCCAGCGAGGACCAGCAGCAGCGCAATCGGGGGCATAAAACCTGAGTACCAGGCGGTCGCGGTGCGAACGTCGGCGTACCAGATCACGAACATAGCGACGACGGCGAGCAGTCCGCCTGCGGCAGCGAGTGATGTCCATACCATCGCTACCGATGTCGAGTCGGCACCCCGACGTTTGATGGTTTCTTCGACGCGTGCGGTTATGTCGCCGCTTCCGAGTGTGGTTATCGCCATTAGTAACGCTCCCGCACTCGGGCCACAAATCGTCCGGCCAAAATGTTCAGCAGCAACGTGATTGCGAACAGCACCAGACCAACGAAGTACAGGCTCTGAAACGTGAGCCCCTCGCCAACCACGCTGTCGGTGCCGGTTGCGAGCGAGGCCATACCAGCAGTCATGGTTAGGCCACCTTCGAATGGTGACGAGGTGAACTCCGCCGCGTCGGCGGCACCGCCTGCCATGAACACCACCATGGTCTCGCCAAGTGCTCGGGAGATACCAATGATGAACGCGGCCACGATGCCCGACACTGCAGCCGGAAGTACAACCTGTCGAGTGGTCGTTGCCTTACGTGCTCCTAGGCCCGCACTTGCTTCGCGGAGTTCTCGTGGAACCGCTGCGAGTGCGTCTTCGGCGACCGATGCAACCAAGGGAATCGTCAAGATCCCCACCCCAATCGCCGCCGCAGCAAGCTGGCCGCTTCGTTTGACGGTGAATGCATTCTCGGAGGGACATGCAGCGGTGTCACCGGCGACAGGTGAACAGTCTTGGGCGATGGAGTTGACCCACCAGAAGAGCACGAAGACGAGACCGATAAGCACGACCAGCGTGATCACTCGTTTGATGATCGTGGTGGCCTCGGCGCTTGAGTCACGCCACTGGCGCAGCGCCCATACGGCAACACCGGCAGCGGCCATAACCGAGATGGTGTAGCCAATCCACAACCATGCGCTTCGCCCGATCTTCTCGATTACCTGGGGGCTAATGAAGAACAAGGCAAAGAAACCGAGCACAACCGAGGGCACGCCAGCAAGGACTTCGAGCACCGGCTTCAATATGCCTCGGGTGCGGCGACTCGCATATTCGCTTAGGTAGATGGCGGCGCCAAGGCCAAGCGGCCCGGCGACCAACATGGCCACGACCGTGACGATGATCGACGACACCAACAAGGTTGGCATGTCGTACAAACCACGCCGCGGGAACCAGCCCGTTTCGCCCCAGGTCACGGACCAATCGACTTGGGTGATAAAGGTCCATGCCTCGCGGATCAGACTAACGATTATCAAGACTGAGATCAGAACCGAGACCATCGCCGCCGCGAAGAACAAACCACGGATGATGGCTTCCTTGCGTTGGCGGCGTTGGGGACCGGCTAGGGCTTCGACCGACAGGGGTGCGCGAGCCCGTGTCGATGTGACCGTATTGGTCACGGAGAAGTCAGTCATGGCCTAGAACCTACTGGTGTATCGAGAGCATGATGGTTGACCAAGACCGGATGTGCAGTCCACCAAAGGGGATGGTCGACCCCATCTGCACAGACGCTCAGCCCTGCCACGCTGAGGCAACCTCAGCCTTGGCTGTGTCGGCGAGCTCGACGTAGCCAACCGAGGCAACTGCCTCGTTCAGGCCGGTGGTGACGTAGAAGTCGACGAACCCTGCGAGTGCCGGGTTGGCCGCAGCTTTGGCGTTGTTCACATAGATGTACAGGTTCCGGCTGACCGGGTACTCGTTGCTGGCAATCGTTGCCGGGGTTGCTTCAACACAACCGTCGCCACCGTCAACCTGCAACAGCTTGGAACCCTCAGCATTGGCGGCAAAAGCAAACCCGACCCAACCAAGACTCGTATCTGAACTCTGAATGCCGGACAAGATCACATTGTCATCAGCCGACGGGCTGTACGTCGAACGAGTCGACGCTTCCTGACCACGTTCCTCGGCAATGTCCTCGATCACAATCTCGATGAAACTGTCATAGGTACCCGACTCTTCACCCGGACCAAAGATCGTCAACGGCGCATCCGGCAAACCCACACCAGTGATGTCATTCGCATCAGCCCAACTGGTCACACCATCAGACTCAGGACCAACCAGGCCATACAGATCACCAAAGGTCACACACTCGACCGCCGTGTTGTTCTCGCTCGTCATCACACCAATACCATCGATACCCACCAGGATCTCGGTGAACTCGATACCCGCAGCCGCACATTCCTCGGCTTCAGCATCCTTGATCTGACGACTGGCATCGCTGATATCGGTCTCACCAGAACAGAACTTCTTGAAACCATCACCCGTGCCCGGACCTTCAACATCCACGAACACGCCAGGAGCAACCTCTTCGAACAACTCAGCCACCCGTACCGAAATCGGCTCAACCGTGGACGA
>DNHM01000535.1 GCA_003485885.1 Acidimicrobiaceae bacterium | reverse complement strand
CCAGTGTGGCTGATCGTCCTCTCAGACCAGCTACCCGTCGATGCCTTGGTGAGCCATTACCTCACCAACTAGCTGATAGGCCGCGAGACCCTCCCGGAGCGACGGATCATTTCCTTACCCGATCATGCGACCAAGTAAGGACATCCGGTATTAGCCATCGTTTCCAATGGTTGTCCCGGTCTCCGAGGCAGGTTTCTCACGTGTTACTCACCCGTTCGCCACTCGTACATTGCACCGAAGTGCGTACTCGTTCGACTTGCATGTATTAGGCGCGCCGCCAGCGTTCGTCCTGAGCCAGGATCAAACTCTCCGTCAAAATCTTCCAATGAAAACATTGGTTGAAATCAGTTGCTTACCACCACACCCCTAAACAAATAGAAATGCTCTTAATGGCAGTACTGCGAAATGGAGGTTTAGTTAATTCCAGATAAACAATGCAACGTTAGAAACACCGTCGTCACCAAAACTTCCTGACCTGTTCATTGCCTACTGCACCAATCAACGCGGGGGCTGAAGTGGCGGGTAGGACTTTTAATAATTGAACGGCAAACCAACGAACAAAGAGCGTCCGATGAAATGCCGCACTGGCTTTTCGTTTCCTGTCTTCTGTTTTCAAAGAACATCGATCGGCACAGCCGAATCTCCGGAGCTTCACCACCAGCAACCAAGAACAAACTCGACTGCGACAGGAGGGGCACCGTGCGCTACCTTCGATGTGCACAACACACATCCGGGCAGAAGGAATAAGCTAACCGAACCAACCCCCCTTTAACAACCAACCCCCACAAAAAACCCTGTGACGAAGGACCCCCCAATGGCTGCAATCAAGCAAATCACTTGCGAAACCGCGTGGCAAATGTTGCTGGACAATGAAGAAACAATTCTGGTCGATGTCCGGACTGAGACTGAATGGCGCACCGTCGGGATTCCTGACACGAGCCAGACCGGCCGTGCAGCCCGCTTCGTGTCATGGACCGACGAGCACGGAACCGCGAATCCGTACTTCGCCGACCGCACAACCGATGGTCTTGGCCCTGACACTCCAATTCTCTTGTTGTGCCGTTCAGGCGTTCGCTCCAACGCTGCAGCTGAGCTGCTCGTCAGCATGGGTTACACCCAGGCCATCAACGTGATTGGTGGATTTGAGTCCCCACAGGATCCTGCTGCTGGTTGGAAGGCCCAGAATCCTTCCACCGAATACCACGACAATCTCTGAGTCGGCAATGTCATTGGTGAAAGCGTTAGGGCACGGTTCTCAGCGCAGCCTCACCGCTGCCGATGCAGTAGCCCAAACCGAAGCGGCAGTTCGGTCGCGCCCTGGGTTCGGAGGTGTGTGGCACAACTTGGATGTGAAACCTTCAACCGCCTGCGCCCAGGGTTCCTCGAACGCCATGTGCACGCCATGTTGCCCGACATGGCACGAGCAGTCGAGCCACAGTGGGAAGCAGGTCGATTAGCTGGTGATGAGCGAGCCCACCTCGAGGCCAATGCACACCTTGTGACCAAAGATCTACTCGCTGTTGCCGACCCGTACGTTGCCGATGCCCCCGATCGAAAGGTATTACGGTCTACAACCAGTTGCGGCCCCGGGCCACCCGACGAATCGCTGAGCAGATGCCACGTAGTGCCGAATTCATTGAGCGCCACACTCCCCCGACCGGGCTCGCGGGCTGATGCGTGTCACCAGTTCGAAGGTCCGTGTGCATCCACAAACGCAAGCAAGTCATTCCGGGTAGTCACTGATCTACCTGGTTGGACGATGATCCGGTCAACCCCTGCCGCTGCGTACGCCTCAACGTCGTCGTTCGTGAGACGTCGGGCTGGAGTGATGCTGATCTCGAGTTCGCCAAGGTGGTCGGGGCGCTCCGTCTCACTTGCCACCGAACGCAAGGTTGCGATATCTGTGGCTGCGGTCTCTGGATCACGCATGAACCCATACCAGCCGTGTGCGTGTTCGACAGCTCGGCGCGCCGCTCGCCTGCTGTGTCCCCCAACGACGGTGTGTAGATCAGCCTGGGCTGGCTTCGGGTTGGCTGTCACACCATCGAAGTGCACGAACTCGCCGTCGAACGAGGCCCCGTCGGTTGTCCACAGGCTTCGCATCGCTGCAAGATACTCATCGGCTCTCTCCCCTCGCCGAGCCATCGGCGTCGAACACGCCGTCATCTCCGGTTCGAGGTATCCGACACCGAGTCCGAACATCAAACGCCCACCCGACAGATGATCCACCGACGCCAGACTTTTCGCCAACACTGCGGGCTGGCGTTGGGGCAGGATGATGATGCCAGTACCCAACTTGATCGTTGTTGTTACCGCTGCCAGATAACTCAGAGCAGCCGCTGTGTCGACGAACACCGTCTCTGGGGCTGCCGGCGATGGCGGCATTTGAGGCTCAGGCAGCACAATATGTTCACCGGTCCAGACCGAGTCATACCCGGCAGCCTCGCACGCCTGAGCGACCTCGGTCATGGTCCCTGGATCGCCCATCAGACCAAAATTGATGCCGAACATGCCAATGGTGGGGGCGCTCATAGCTACCGATTGTTAACCAGTTAGGGCCGTCGTGCCAAAGTTGACGCATGAGCGACACTCCTGATCCTGTGCTGCAACGGGTGCGAGCCGGACTGCAATGGCCGAGTTGGCAACACTGGCAAGACGCTGCAGCCGACGAACTTCCGACCATCGATCTGGGGCCCGTCGACCATCACAGCCGGGACGTTGC
This sequence comes from Acidimicrobiaceae bacterium, assembly GCA_003485885.1. Taxonomy (GTDB): domain Bacteria; phylum Actinomycetota; class Acidimicrobiia; order Acidimicrobiales; family UBA10347; genus UBA10347. The sequence continues at coordinate 379 of DNHM01000535.1, read as the reverse complement.
GATACGAAGTCGTCTCAGTCTGGCCAAGACGACCAACGATGGCGGGCCGTACCTCGACATCTTCACGACGCAAGCCCACGAGCGGATAGAGCGTGAGTTCGGGCAAGAACTTGGCCCGTTGGCGAGTTTCACATTCGCGATCAAGGACCTCCTTGCGGTTGAAGGTCGACCGATGATGGCAGGTAGTGCTGCTCGCCAAGATGCGCCACAGGAACAAGCAACGGCCCCGATGATCCGCTTGCTCGAGGCACTCGGTGCGGTGAGCATCGGCACGGTCACATTGCACGAGTTCGCGTTCGGCGTCACGGGTATAAATCCTTTCGCTGGGACCGCGATGAACCCAACGGCGCCAGACAGGATCACGGGTGGTTCCAGCTCC
>DNHM01000045.1:7009-9297 GCA_003485885.1 Acidimicrobiaceae bacterium | reverse complement strand
CTTCCTCGATCCATTCCGGTGGGCCGAGGTCCGCAAGGTCGAACGCAAACTGGCCAACGAGTACATCGCCACCATCGATCGGGCGCTGGCCAAACTTTCTGCACAGAACTTCGACCGCGTCGTAGAACTAGCCGAAACACCAGATCTCGTTCGCGGCTACGAAGACATCAAGCTGGACAATGTCGAGCACTACCGCACCCGCGTCGCCGAACTATTGGCTGCACTCTGACCACGAAGGGACGGGTACCAGGCACGCGTCCCTTCGTTGGTTAGACACCCAAGATCGCGGCGGCGCGTTCTGCGCGGGATTCGACACCTTGTTTATATTCGTCGAGGTCGAGCTCTTCGTCTTGTTCGCCTTGTTGACCGTTGAGGTAACGGGCGTAGACACCTTCGGAGATACATGCCAGGCGCCACGAGGCCCAGCCTCGGTAGTAGTCGACCTGTTCGAGCGACACACCCATCTGGTCGGCGTAGAGCCCGGCCATTTCCTGCTGGCTAAGCCAACCGGGTGCAGCGGTAATCTCGGCGTCGCCCTTTTCTTCTTCGACGTTCTCGGGGTCATGCCAGTAACCGAGCAGGCCAGCCAGGTCAGCCATCGGGTCACCCAAAGTGCACAGCTCCCAGTCGAGCACGCCAGCTACCGGACCGGCAGGGTCCATCATGCAGTTGGACAGGCGGTAGTCGCCGTGGGCGATCGTGGTCGGTGCGTCGGTCGGGATGTTCGCCCGCAGGTAATCGGCCACCCGATCGATCACCGGGAGTTCCCGAGTCTTCGATTGTTCCCACTGGCCAGACCATCGTTTGATCTGGCGTTCGATGTAGCCGGTGCGTTTGGCCAGGTTACCTAAACCGACCTCGTCGATGTCGACGCGGTGCAACGTGCACAACGTGTTGATCAGTTCGTGGCACATACGAGTGCGGATCTCGACGGGGATCGTCGCACCGATCTCAGCGTCGCGGACCACCACCCCATCCAGGTAATGCATCACGTAGAAGTCGCGCTCGTTCACGGCCTCGTCTTGGCATAGGCCAACCAAGCGAGGCACCGGCACATCGCTGTCCTGAAGCGCATGCATGAGCCGATGCTCACGAGCGACGTCGTGTGCACTCGGCAGCAGCGGCCCCATAGGAGGGCGGCGCAGCACAAACTTTCGGTCGGCCGCGTCGGTCACCGTGAACGTCATGTTCGAGCGGCCACCAGCGATCAGCCCGAAGTCCAACGGACCAGTGATCTCGGTGTGTTCCTCGAACCATCGAGTCACATTCTCGCGATTGATACCGACGGGGGTGTTCTGCTCACTCACGCCGCCATTGTGGCACCACCTAACAGCACGCCCGAAACTCGATTCCCCATAGATCGATGTCGCGTCGCGACCGACGACGTGAAACAGTCGGTGTCAGACACCGATTATTTCGCTACGAAAGGGAAACCATGAACAAGCGAACACACGCCGAACGACGAGTATCGGCACTTGAGGTTCTCGATGGCTTCATGGCCGGGGCGTACGACGCCGAGAGATCGGCCTTGGCAATGCAACGGCGGCAGGGGGCGCTCGGCAGTTTCGCTATCGATATCGTGATGGGAGACGTCTGGTCCCGACCCCAGTTCTCACGCCGCGACCGCAGCCTGATCGTTATCAGCGTGCTCGCCGCAATCGGGAGCGACGACGAGCTTTCGTTACATACCCAGGTTGGCCTCAACCACGGCATGACTCGCACCGAGATCGAAGAAATTCTACTCCACGTCGCGGCCTATGCCGGCTTCCCTATGGCTATGAAGGCGAGCCGGGTCATCGATGACCGGTTCTGCCAGATCGACCAGGTCGACCGTCTGCCTGAGCGCTCACCGAGCGCGTTCCGTGACGATCACGAGCGACGAGCTGCTGCGTGCGACGTTCGCCGCACCCTGACCGGTGGGCGATCGAACCCGGACCCTGATGAGGATTTTGCAGCGTTCATTGACCGGCTCGGCGAGGTTGGCCGGGTTGCCTACGAGTGGGCGTTCGGCGATGTGTGGTCGAGAGATGAGCTGAGTCGCCGCGATCGCAGCGTCATCGTACTCGCCATCCTGACAGCCCTCTCTCGTGTCGAGGAGCTGGCGTTCCACGTACCCGCCGGCTTGAATCATGGCCTGAGCCGAACCGAAATCGAAGAGATTATGGTCCAGATGACCATCTACGGCGGTGTCCCTCGTGCCATCGAAGGCACGCTCGCCATGCAAGAGGCATTCGCCAAGATCGATGCCCGGGGGTAGCCCGGGTAGTCCGCCTTTCAGCTCGTTCCTC
>DNHM01000045.1:0-6945 GCA_003485885.1 Acidimicrobiaceae bacterium | reverse complement strand
CCTCGCCGAAACGCTGTCCGAGCTACGACCTCGCCGATCCTGACACGTGCTCGTTCACGCTGTCCTTCGTGCGTGGGTAGAAGCCGTTGATCACCACAGCTGGGATCGCAGCGAAGAGTGCGAAGACGAAGAAGAAGCGATCGAAACGATCAAACGTAATCGTGTCCGCATCACCAAGGATGGCAACCGCTACAGCCACGCCCATTCCTGATGCGAGATTACGGACGGTGTTGAAGCCAGCGTTGACCTCTCCGTACATGGCCTCGGGTTGGCCATCGAGTGCTGCGGTGTTGAGTGACGAGAACGTCAACCCGAATCCGGTGCCGAACAAGATGATTCCTGGTAGGAAACCCGTCAGGTAGTTCGGTTCAGCGCCCCATCGCAGCGCCATCGTCAACATTGCAGCGATCGGGAAAAGCGTGCCAAAGGCAATGAGCGGTCGGCGGCCGAACCGATCCGCAAGGTAACCAGAGAGCAGCCCGAAGCTCGATGCACAAATTGGTGCTGGTGTGATTGCAAGACCTGCCTGCACCAACGAGTAGTCCCACACCTCGGTCAGGAAGAGCGGCCACACAACCCACGTCGATGCACCGAGCATCGAAAAGAACAGGCCTGCGACGGTCACTGTCCACACCGGTCGAGCCGAGAAAACCCGCAGGTCGAGCAGGGGTGCAGGATGACGAAGCGAACGCACCACGAACAGCGGCAACAAGCAGACGACGCCAACCAAGGCGGCAACAATCGCGACATGGCCCCAACCGAGCCCAGGGGCCTGCACGATGACGAAGGCCACCAGCCCGATCGCGATCGTGCCCATGGGAAACCCGATGAGATCGAGCTTCTTCCCATCCACGATGGGCTCGGACTCCGAGAGCAACGTGCGTCCCCCGACCAACACCACAGCTGCCACCGGTACGGCGAGCAGATAGATATAGCGCCAGCCGAAGTTCTCAACGATCAATGCGGACAGGCTTGGTGCGATTGCCGCACCAACCGTGCCGCTTGCTGTCCATGCTGCAACAGCAGATGTCCGTCGCCCGGCGGGAAAACCTGGCAGCACCAGTGCTAACGACGTAGGCACGGTCAACGAACCTCCAACGCCCTGCAGGATGCGTCCAGCAACAAACACGTTTGCTGTTGGCGCCACCAGACAAATGAGCGAAGCAGCCAAGAACAGCCACACGCCAGCGAAAAACATCCGCTTGCGTCCACGCCGGTCCGACAAACGACCTGCTGGCACCATAAACGTCGCGAGTGCGATCGAGTAGCCAGACAACGCCCACGACAAGGTTGCCCGGCTAGTGCCCGAGAACTCGTCGGTGATCGCCGGAAACGCAATGTTCGTGCCCGTAAGGGTGATGCTTATAACGGTGTAGGTCAGCGCCGCAAGCCCAAGGGCAAGCCAACTGCTCCGCGGGACGGCTTCGAGCTTCTGACCCTTCAACGGTGGCTGGTCGCGCCGCGGCCCAGGCGAGGAGTCATCCGCGGACCTTAGCCACAGGACCCGACGCCGATGTAGCCCACGACAGCGCTACCCAGACCAGACTTAGGTTTCTACCACCGACCGACGCACCCGGCCGGTCAAGATATCGGCAGTACCACCTCGAACGAGGCGACGATCTCGTCGACGGCCGCCCAGTCACGATCGTCGACCACAACGATCTCAACCAGGACCAAAAACGCTCCATCAGGAGGCGCGGCCACGATGACGAAGAAGTCGCTGCCTGCCACCCCGCAGTTTTCCCACAGGTCGGTATAACCGATATACAGGCCGTCGTCATAGGGCGATCGATCGACGTAGGTGCAGGATTCCCCGAATTGATTATCGTCGAGCATCTCAGTCGTCGACGCATACGGCAGTTCAGCGGATGCACCCATAAACACGCCAGGAGTAGCCCAGGCATCACGCCACCCGTCGTTGTCGGGCGACACAGTCAACCCTGGGCCGATCACGTCACCGTCGTCGTTGAAGTCCCATAGTCGACCATCGATATCGGACCACTCGGCCGGCACGCTGACGATGATGGCCTCGGTCTCGTCGGTCACCGCTACATAGTCGGAGTAAGTACGTGATCCATCGGTGCCTCCTCCGACGGTTCCTTCGAGCACAACCTCATAGCTGACGATCACCTCGTCGGCAGCTGACCAGTCTCGCTCGTCAACAATCACGATCTCGACCAGGATGAAGAACTCCCCGCTGGACGGTTCCGCTCCAACGACCAAGAAACTGCTTCCTTCGGGTCCGCAGTTCTCCCACACATCGAGCTCGCCGATATAGAGCCCATCGTCATACGGCTGACGCTCGACATAGTCGCAGGTACCGCTGAACTCTTTGTCGTCGAGTAGCTCACCGACCGAGGCGTAAGGGAGCTGGTCCGATGCCCCAATGAACACGCCGGGAGTGCCCCAGCCATCACGCCATGCAGTCACATCCGACGCCGCTAGGAACGATGGACCGATCTCGACGCCGTCGGTCGTCCACGCTCCGCCATCGGTGTCGGCCCACTCCGTCGGAATCCTCAGTAGGATGCGATCGGAATCGTCGGTGATTTGCAGGTAGTCGTCGTAGTCGGGGGCATCTTCGTCGGCAAAGTTCCCGGAACCCGCAGAAGTGACCTCGAGTGGCTCTCCATTGAGCCGGCCTTCGAGCAATTCGTCCGTCGACGGGCGGTACACCTCGATGGCGATCGGATCGTTGACTTGGCGACTGCGCAAAACATCGCAATAGTCCGACATGGTGCCATCAGCCGCCATCGGCAGGCTCGCGGCTTGCGTGATGAGGTCACCGGCCTCGAGACCGACAAGGTCTGCGGGTGACCCCGACGCCACCGAGTACACCCAGATGCCCGTGACACCGTCACCGGACACCGCTTCGCCGTTGATTCCTACCGAATCGACGTCGATGCCGTTGCGGAGCTGGTCGATGACTGGCCGGGCGACCTCTCGCCCGATGGCGAAGGATTGACCAACATCGTTGCCGGCATAATTCACGGCAACGACCCGACCCTGATCAGAAACGATAGGACCACCACTGTTGCCGGGGAGCGTGTCAGCGCTGTGTTCGATGACCGCATCAACCGAGGCCCACGACGACTCGCCATCGGCATTCTCCTTGGACACGATGCCGTCGAGGAGCGTGTATTCGGCATCGCCCAGCGGGAAACCAGCGGCGAAGATCGACATGCCCGCAGCGATTGGGCCGTCATGCCACTCGAGATAGTCGAAACCGTCACCTTCGATATCGATCACGGCAAGGTCCGAGCACTCTGAGACGCCAAGCAGGCGAGCGTTCCGGGGCTGTTGCTCACCATCGATGAGGACTTCGAGGACCGCCGCGCCGGTGACCACGTGATTGTTGGTCACGACTAGACCCGACTCATCGATGATGAATCCCGTGCCGCTGCCCACCACGTTCGACTGCAACCCGGCTGCTGGGTCGATGAACGTTCCGGTCGCGTTGATCTGCACAACCGCGGCACGAACCCCGTCGACGGAGCTCACTGCCCCACTTGGTACCGGTGTCGGCTCAGCCGCGGGGACCGGAGTCAGAATCGGAGCGGACGTGGCGTCGGGTTGTCCGACCACCGTTGGTATCGCAGCGGGAGTGACCGTCTCCGGATCAGCGCCGAGTGTGGTGCTGGCACCACAGGCCGAGGCGAAGACGATCACCGCAAGTACTACCGCCGAGATACTACGAGACATCACATTCCTTTTCATGGCGCGACCAACCGCGTCCGCGTCATCGAAACTAACAGCAGACCTGGTGGAATTGTCACGACCTAGGTGCGAACAAATCAGTTGCCGATGGCGAGCAACACCTGGCGCATGGCTCGGAGTGAATGGCCCGACAGCATCACGTCGCAGTGCGGCAGCGCTGCAGCCATGCCGCCTACAAGCGGTTCGAAACCATCAGCAGCAGCACGGGGGTTGACCCAGATAACGCGGTGGGCCATACGTGAGAGCCGCTGCATGCGGCGGCCCATGTCTTCAGCCGAGTCGGTATCCCAGCCATCGCTAGCGATCAGAACCACCGAGCCACGCAGCAACGTAGACCAGCTGGCATGGGACATGAGCGTCTGAAAACTCGTTGCGATCTTGGTGCCAGAAAACCGATCGTCGACCAACTCCGATGCTGCAGCAACAGCCTCGATCGGGTCGGACCGACGCAGTGCCGGCGTGATGCGAGTGATTGTGGTGGAGAACGCGAATGCCTCGGCGTCGACATGGGTGGAGAGCGCCCGCAACACATGCATATACGGCCGCACAAATGTCTGCATCGAGCCCGACACATCAGCCAGCATCACCACCCGGCGGGTGCGGCGATGATTGTCATTCCACATGAGCTGCACTGGGTCACCGCCAGTGCGTCGGGCAGCTGCCAACGTGCGACGTCGATCCAACTTCCCAGGTGAGTTGGATGGTTTACGACGCCGCACCGGCTTACGGGGCCAAGCAATCGCCGCCTGCTCGAGCCATTCACCAATGGCCGCGAGTTCATCTTCGCTCAACAGGTCAAACGGCTGGTCTGCTAGCTGCGCTAACTCGGCAGGAAGTAGCTCGGGCAGCACCATCTCGCTGTCGTCGTCGGCTGGCTCGTCGTCCTCGGGTGATGCCGACGGCGCCTGCGACCATGGCACTCCCCCGCCAGCGTCGGCCTGCTGGTTACGAGCCTCTCGCCGGCGTTGTTCGGCGGTCGGGAACGAAGGCTCCTGATGTTTGTTCGACTTGCGAGCATTACGACCTGTGGGAAGCGCTCCACCCTCGAAGACGATCTCGAAGACACGGTCGAAGGTGTCGATGTGCCGGGCGTCGTGCACCAGACAGACCCGCGACACCCAATACAGCTGCGTCCGGCTGGTTGGTTTCGTTGCCGCTAGTGCTGCTGCATACCGTTCGCCTGAGTGAATCGAAACCGGCAGTTCGGCCTTGCGAAGTGACTCAACAAACGCCGAGGCAAAGATCGCCCGATCGATATCGGGCAGAAGTGTGGGTCGAGTCACCGGCTCAGACTCCGGCTAGGAGGCCAGTTCTTCTCGGAGTGCGGCCAGGTCATCGGGTGTCTTGGCGAGTGAGCCCAGGGTGCGCATCGCGTTCTGGTCGACCAGCGAGACACCAAGCACCATAAGCGCGCTGACCCAATCGATGGTCTCGGCGAGGCCCGGCGGCTTGTCCAGCCCACGATCTCGGGCCGTACCGACGAAGGCGGTTGCTGCTTCGATAAGTGCCTCGTCGGCATGGGGCACATTTCGGCGAATGATCTGGGCGGCGCGGGCGATCTCGGGGTAGTCGATCCAGTGGTACAGGCACCGACGTTTGAGCGCATCGTGGAGCTCACGGCTGCGGTTTGACGTCAATATGACGATGGGTGGTGTTGTTGCCTCGATCGTGCCGAGCTCCGGGATCGTGATCGACTGCTCACCCAGAAACTCGAACAACAAAGCCTCAAACTCATCGTCGGCTCGATCGATCTCGTCGATCAAGACCACCGGCGGCACATCACCTTGATGTTTCACCGCAGCCAGCAATGGACGTTCGACCAAGTACTCATCGGTAAACAGGTCGGTGTCGGCCAGCTTCTGACCATCGGCCTCGGATAACCGAATGGCCAGAAGCTGACGCGGATAGTTCCACTCATAGAGCGCTTCGTTGGCAGCGATGCCTTCGTAACACTGCAACCGCAGCAGCGGCGTGTTGAGCGCCTTGGCCATGGCTTTGGCTGCGGCTGTCTTACCCACGCCCGGTTCGCCCTCAAGCAGAAGTGGTTGACCTAACGATTGGGCTAGGTAGAGCGCGGTGGCGAGTCCTTCGTCGACCAGATAGTCGACGCGATTGAGGGCACCGGTCAGCTCTTCAACACTCGCAAAACTCGTCATGTGTTACGGCCCATTCTGCAGCTCAGAATCATGGTGTTTGCACCTGGTCGTGGGCGAGCAGGCTCTCATAATCATCCCAGGTGTCGACGTCGAGCGGGATCGTGGCATCGATCGGAACCTCGGTCACGGGATAGAGACCTGATTCGAGCAGTTTCCAAACTGCCTTATCACCGTGCAGTTCGGCGAGGTCACTAAATACCTGGCGGCCGAACCAGAACGGATGCCCGATGCCATCGGTATACCGACAGACGGCCAACGGTGCGGGCCCGCCGCCTGCTGTGGCTGCAGCGATGAGCGATTCGATTGCCGAAACTGTGATGCCCGGCTGATCACCAAGCAGCATCACGACGCCTTGGGTATCAGCAGCGAGCGAGCTGAGCGCGGACACGATCGACGATGAACAACCGTCGGTGAAGTGCAGACTATCGACGACCTTGAAGCCATCGAAGTTGACCTGGTGCACGACTTCATCGGCAGCCCCACCAACGGTGACCAGACGCTGGTCAAACGGTGCAGCTCGGGCGACATCGAGAGTGGCATCGAGCAATGTGCGCCCCTTGTAGGGAAGCAGCTGTTTTGGTTGGCCGAGTCGACGAGACGACCCAGCGGCGAGAAGGAGGCCGGCGACGTGCTCGGTCACGCGCCTGCCCCGATTGCTACATCTTCGGCGTGGCGATTCCGACAGCCGACGTTGCAGTACCAATAGTCATTACCTTCGTGATGCAGATGGGGTGTCTGAGCACCGACGATTACGGTCATGCCGCAGATGGGGTCAATTGCCTCGGCGGGCGCCTGCGGCCCGTCACTTTTTGGCGCTACCAATCCTCTGAGGCGGACCTCGGCGGTCAACTCAGCCAGCACCGACAGAGCGACTTACTCGGCGGTGCGGGCGCCGATCTCGACGCCAACAGGTGAGCGCACAACCGACGCCTGTTCATCGGTCAGATCAAGCGACGCAAGCACCGCGGCACCACGCACCCGGCTCGCCACCAGACCAATAAACCCGACCTGACCGGCAAGCGCAGCATTGATCGAGTCTTCCTCGTGGCGGCCATGGCTCGAGATAAATACA
>DNHM01000240.1:830-9143 GCA_003485885.1 Acidimicrobiaceae bacterium | reverse complement strand
CATGCTGATCGAGCCGCTTGTTGGAACAATCGACGCCGACGTCGTCATTCCAGGTTCCAAGTCCATCACCAATCGAGCACTTGTCGCTGCGGCGCTTGCCGACGGCGTGAGCGAACTTCGAGGTGTGCTCGATGCCGATGACACCCAAGCGATGCTCGGTGTTATCCAAGCGCTTGGGGCTGTCGTCGAACCACTCGACGAAGCTGACGCGTATCAAATCACCGGTGTAGGTGGACAGCTCACACCCGGGCCTCGTGAAATCGATGTGCGCATGTCGGGCACCACCGCTCGATTCGCAACACCGCTTGCTGCACGCGGAACTGGCATCTACATCATCGACGGCGCACCAGAGATGCGTGCCCGGCCCATGGCCGAAACCGTCGAAGCGCTTCGTTCCCTTGGCGTGACAATTGCCCCTGACACGCTTCCGATCACGTTGCGCGGAGGGTTCGACGGCGGTGCACTCACACTTGGCGCATCGGTCAGTAGCCAGTTCGCGTCTGGCATGTTGCTGGCGGCGCCAGGAACGGCCAAGGGACTCGAACTCGATCTCGAGGGCGACGTGGTATCGCGGCCGTATCTCGACATGACCTGCTCGGTCATGCGCTCGTTCGGAGCGCAGGTCGAACAGCCGTCGCCGAATCGGTTCGTTGTCGCTCCGAACGTTGGCTACACCGCAACGTCGTACATGATCGAACCGGATGCTTCGGCGGCGTCGTACTTCTTTGCAGCTGCCGCAGTGACCGGAGGCCGGGTCAAAATCGCTGGTTTGTCGTCGGAAGCGCTGCAGGGCGACGTTGGTTTCGTCGAAATCCTTGCGGCCATGGGCGCACAGGTCACGATGGGCGCTGACTTCATCGAGGTGCAAGGCACCGGGTCGCTTCAGGGCATCGAGGTGGATATGTCGCAGGTCAGCGATACAGCTCAGACGCTTGCAGCAATAGCCCCGTTCGCCGACGGCCCGGTTCGTGTCACCGGCATCGGCTTCATCCGCAAGAAGGAAACCGATCGTGTTGGCGCCGTGGTGACCGAGCTGCAGCGTATGGGGATCGACGCGGTCGAAGAAGCGGACGGCTTCCTGATCCAGCCAGGAACACCACAACCAGCAGAGATCCAGACGTATCACGACCATCGGATGGCCATGAGTTTCGCCATCACCGGACTGCGGGCACCTGGCATCGACATCACCGACCCCGATTGTGTCAATAAGACATTCCCCACCTACTGGAATGTCCTCGCCTCGCTAGCTTCCTGAATCGCTCGAGCGCCATGGTCGCCCCATGGTTCAGGGTCGTTTGGGTTGAGGCGTGATGGGTGGGTTACGGGGTGAGTGCGACGGTGTCGCCGAAGGCCCGGTCCCAGATTTTGCGATCGCCGAGTGGTGCGCCGAGGTCGACGACCGCTTGATCCATGCCGCCTGGTGGGCAGTTCTCGACGTCGACGAGCACCCGTATGCGCAAGTTGGCGAAGTTTTCTTCGAGCTCGACTTCGACTTCTTGAAACGTTTCACATTCCACGGGATCCCACGTGATCTGCAGCATGTTCGGATCATCGGTAAGCGACGCCGTCTGCACGATGCGGTCTTCTTCCTGCACCGGTGGAATCGAGTTGTCTTCGCGGCTGCAACTCGAAACCGTTAGCAACACAACAACGGCACAAAACGTGAGCATCGAGCGGCGATTCATGGTTGGCAGAGTACCGGCCGACACCGGGGTGTATGCGGGTTCAGCGGCGGACGGTTACCTTCATGACGTGGCTGCAATGGAAGACCCGCAACAATACGCACTCGACGTTGGCGCTCGGCCGTCGGCGATGATGGTGTACAAGGTCGTCGTGACCTTTATTCGCAAGATCATGAATCCGTATTTCAAGGTCGAAGTGCATGGCCAGGTTGAGAATCTCAACGTTGAAGGTCCGCTGATTCTTGCACCGGTGCATCGATCGAATCTCGACTCGATGTTGGTTGCTGGTGCATCGAGTCGACGGACTCGTGCGCTGGCCAAACACACCATGTTCGATAAGCAGCCGTTTGCTTGGCTGGTTGCATCGCTCGGAGCGTTCCCGGTCGAGCGGGGCACGGCTGACCGCGAAGCACTCAGGGCAGCGCGCATGCTGCTCGACAACGGCGAGGCGATGTTTGTATTCCCTGAGGGAACCCGCCAAGAGGGCCAGAAGATCGGTGATATCTACGACGGCGTCGCCTACTTGGCGGCAAAGACCGGTGCCCAGGTCGTGCCGGTCGGGATCGCAGGCACGGGCGAGGCCATGGCCAAGGGCACCAAGTTCCCTAAGCGGGTAAAGGTCATCATGGAGGTCGGCGAAATTATGCAGCCCCCGACATCAAGCGGCAAACGGGTCACGGTCGGCGATCGAGCTCGGTTCAGTGCGGAGCTCGGCAAGGTCTTGCAGGAACTCATGGACGAGGCCTGTACGAAACAAGCGGCATCATGAACGAGTCGGTCGGCCATCCGGGCCTCGCAGAGTTTGGCGAGACGATCTTTGCCGAGATGTCTGCTCTGGCGGTGCGCACGAACGCTCTGAACCTGGGTCAAGGTTTCCCTGATACCGACGGACCCGACAAGGTCCTCCAGGCTGCGGTGACGGCACTGACGTCGGGTGTAAACCAGTACCCGCCGTTGCCCGGTGAGTTCGACCTTCGCCAGGCTGTCGCTGAACACCAGCAACGATTCTGGAATTTGACGTTCGACCCGGCGACCGAGGTGCTGGTCACCGCTGGTGCAACCGAAGCGCTCGCTGCTTCGCTGCTGGCGTTCGTTCGGCCGGGCGACGAAGTCGTCATGTTCGAGCCCTACTACGACAGTTATGCCGCTGGCGTGGCGCTTACTGGTGGCACCCGCAAGGTCGTCACACTTCGACCACCGACAGATGGTCAGGTCGGGTTCCAGTTCGAGATCGATGAGCTACGAGCCGCTATCACCCCACAGACGAAGGTGTTGTTGCTCAACACGCCGCACAACCCGACCGGCAAGGTGTTCACCCGAACCGAACTCATGCAGATTGCTGAACTTGCGCTCGATCATGACCTACTGGTGATCTCCGACGAGGTCTACGAACATCTGACGTTCGACGGAACCGAACATATTCCCATCGCCACGCTTCCCGGTATGGCCGATCGGACCATCACGATCAGCTCCGGTGGCAAGACGTTCTCATTTACTGGTTGGAAGGTGGGTTGGGCCTGCGCCCGGCCTGAGCTGATCAATGCGATCCGTTCGGTCAAACAGTTCCTCACGTTCGTGAACGCCGCTCCGTTCCAATCGGCGATCGCCGTTGGGCTGCGGCTGGGCGACGACTATTTCACCGACTTCGCCGCAACCCTGCAAGGCAAACGAGACCGGCTGAACGCTGGACTGGTCGATGCTGGGTTCAATGTGTACTCCCCGCAAGGCACCTACTTCACCACGGTCGACATACGGCCCCTCGGTTACGACGACGGACGCAAGTTCTGCCTGGCACTGCCCGAGATGGCCGGTGTGGTCGCGATCCCAAGCCAAGTGTTTTATACCAATAAGGACGAAGGCAAACATCTGGTGCGTTTTGCCTTCTGCAAACAAGATGTGATGCTCGACGAAGCCGTTGACCGGCTCGCAGTTTTGAGGGCGAGTTGAAGCTCGGGCGTTAACTCACGCAGCGTTTCGATGAGGAACGAGCCGAAAGGCGGACGACGCCTATGCGGTTACTTTGACCCTTGCGAGGACATCGTCGACGAAGCCGGGCACAAGTTTGGCGGCGTCCTTGGCTCGCATGGATTGGCCCGCGATCACGTTGGCGCCCATGTCTTGTTCGAGGAATTCGGCCATGTCGTCGATGGCTTGGCCTGCATTGAGTGCGTAGGTCATGAATGCGGCAACAGGCTTGTTCCACAACATCGGCATCTTGCGGAGGCGATCGGTGTCGGCGGCGTGTTGGCCGACGACGAACAGGCCATGAACCCAGGTGCCGACGCAGACAAGGTCGGCGGCCGATACTTCGGCGAAGTCCAAGCCGTCCCATGGGCGCACGAGGACATCGTGGCCTCGGGAAGCGAACTCGCCGCCGATGTATTCGGCTGTTCGTTCGGTGTTGCCCGATCGGCTGCTGTAGGTCACGAGAACATTCACGTCTCAGAATCTACAACACAACACTGCAAGCAGAAACCACCGTGGTGGCCCAACCTGGTCCTAACTAACGCACAGGTGCCTGGCACCGGTTCGTTAGGTCTGGGGGATTGGGGCGACGCCGGTGAACTCAACGACCGCATGACCTTGGGAACGGGAGGCTTCGAAGTCGACCTTGCCCCTGGCCTTCCACTCGAGAAACTGGTCCGGATCCACAATTGTTTGGGTGACCTCGCCGGTGGCGACGTCATAGACAAAGTGCTGCGGTCCTCGGGCATCGGGGCCACTGATCACTTCTTCGTGTTCGTCGAAGTAACCAGCCCACTGATCTGCGATCTCCTCGCTCGACAAAGCACTGACCTCGGCGAGTGTGGAAGTGCGACTGCGGGCAAGGAGCTGGATCCATCGGAACGCCTCGTTGCGGACCATGGTGCGGAACGCGTGGGTCTGGGTCACGTCCCGACGCTCAGGTACCACTGGGGCTTGTGGGTCATCAGTGGGGTTGGTGAGTCGTTCCCATTCGTCGAGCAAGCTGGAGTCCACCTGACGCACAACTTCGCCAAGCCAGTCGGTCAGGTCGTACAGCTCATCGGTCTTGGCATCTTCGGGCACATTCTGCACCAGTCCTTTATAGGCATCGCTCAGGTATCGCAGCAGCACACCCTCGGACCGTTTCAGCCCGTAGTGCTGGATGTACTCGCTGAATGTCATGGCCCGTTCCCATAACTCTCGGGCGATGGACTTGGGGCGCACGTTGTCTTGGCCGACCCACGGATGGTGCTGACGGAAGATGTCGAACGCTGGGTACAGAAAGTCGGCGAGCGGCTTGGGTGCTTCGAGTGCGTCGAGCTTCTCCATACGTTCGTCGTATTCGACGCCGGCGGACTTGAGTTCGGTCACGAGTTCGCCTCGAAGCTGGTTGAGCTGCGCCGCCATGATCACACCAGGTGATTCGATCACGGCCTCGACCACGCTGAGCACATTGAGCTCGTAGTCAGGAGCGTCCTTCTCGAGTGCATCGATGGCCTCGACAGCAAACAGAGACAGCGGATGAGTCAGCGCAAAATCGTCCTGCAGGTCGATGGTGACTCGCACCGTGCGCCCTTGATCGTCGGGCTCGTCGAGTGTTTCAACGACGTCGGCGGCAAGTAGTGAGCGGTAGATGCTGATAGCCCGTTTGATGTGTGAACGTTGACGCCTTCGAGGCTCATGGTTGGTGAGCAGGATCTGCTTCATCGCACCGCACCCGTCGCCGGGCCGGTCGAGCACGTTCATCAGCATGTGATGGCTTACGTCGAAGCTGGAGTCCAACGACTCAGGGTCGCCTTCGACGAGTTTGGTGAAGGTTTCTTCGCTCCAGTGGGTGTAGCCCCGTTCGGGTGGTTTCTTCTTGACCAGCTTCTTCTTTTTCTTCGGGTCGTTCGCGGCTTTCTCTTCGGCCTTGATGTTCTCGACAACATGGGCTGGCGCCTGGGCCCACACATCGCCGACATCGTCGAAGCCCTTACGTCCGGCACGGCCTGCGATCTGCTGGAACTCACGAACCTTTAGCGTGCGGGTGCGCACACCGTCGTATTTACACAGCTGTGAAAGCAGCACCGAACGGATGGGCACGTTGACGCCAACACCCAGCGTGTCGGTGCCGCAGATCAATTTCAGCAGGCCCTTCTGCGCGAGCCGTTCGACCAGCAGGCGGTATTTGGGAAGCAGACCGGCATGGTGCACGCCAATGCCATGGTTCACGAACCGATGCAGGTCTTTACCAATCGGGCTGTCGAACCTGAACCCACCGATCTCGGCCTTGACTGCGGCCTTCTCTTCCTTGGTGAGGACATTGACACTCATGAAACTTTGGGCAGCTTCGGTGGCGTCTCTCTGGGTGAAATACACGATGTAGATGGGAGCCCGGCCGGCGTCGACGAGCGCCTCGACGGATTCCAGAAGGCTGGTTTTGCGGTACGCAAACCTGAGCGGCACGGGGCGCTTGGTGGTCTTGACCAGCGTCGTGGGGCGGCCAGTGAGTTCTTCGAGCCCGGTCTCGAATCGAGCCGTGTCGCCAAGCGTGGCTGACATCAGCAGGAACTGGCAGCCCGACAGTTCGAGCAGCGGGATCTGCCACGCCCAGCCTCGCTGTGATTCGCTGTAAAAGTGAAACTCGTCGACGATCACGATGTCGACGTTGGCGTTGGGTCCTTCACGAAGTGCCATGTTGGCAAGGATCTCGGCGGTGCAGCAGATGATGGGAGCGCCGGGGTTCACAGATCCGTCGCCGGTAATCATGCCAACGGAGTCGGTGCCGAAGTCTTTGCACAGCGCAAAGAACTTCTCGCTGACGAGTGCCTTAATCGGTGCGGTGTAGAAACTGCGCCGTCCACCAGCAAGACCAGCGAAATGGGCAGCGGTCGCAACAAGCGACTTACCAGAACCTGTGGGGGTCGCCAGGATCACATTGTTGCCAGTGAGAAGTTCGAGGATCGCTTCCTCTTGCGCCGGGTATGGCTCGATGCCAGTCGACTCCAAGTAGTCGAAGAAACCTTCGAGGATCTCGTCGGGGTCGTCGTTGTCAGGGAGGCGGCTAAGAAGTGGGTAGTCGCTCATGCAGCAACCTGGAGAGGTGCTTCGGTGCCGAAGACCTGATCCCAGAAGCCAATGGTCACACCCAGGTTCGAGGCCGGGGCGCCGAAGTGGTGGCGATGATGCCGCTCGCGGACGCGTTCACCCCACTGGGTGCGAGCGGGGCGATGGTGTGCGTTCCAGTGGTTGATCTCATAGGTCGAGTAACCGGCGGCGAAAGCGGCGGCCGCTGAACGGGCCAGAGGAGTAGAGGTAGCCATGCTCAGGCCGATCGAAGCTGCTGCAGCACTGGCGGCGACGGCCACATGACCTGCAGCTCGAGCGGCAACCGAAGTCGCGTCGGGCGCTCGGTGATGGGCCCGGTGCACCCCGCCTAGCGGCAGGTGTTTCAGCCGTCCTTTGCCGAACGGTCCATGCAGCACCCATCGGTGGGTTGCGTACTCGGCCGCCGTCCAAGTGATCGCTCCTGCCACGGCACCTAGAGCAATGTGCATGTTCGATCGATCAGCCACAGCAGCCATTGTGCCGAACCTGAGCCGTAATGTCCACGCAGCCACCGCTGAACATGCATGGCTCGGTGACGTTGCCCACGCGAACTAGCGCTCGTCGAAGAGTGGCACTCGCACAATGATTCGTGCACCCGGCTCGTTGTCACCGATCGTCATCGAGCCGCCAAGTTCGCTTTGTGCGATCGTGCCCACGATGGTCATGCCAAGACCGCTGGAATCAGGGGCGGGAAAAGGTTCAGCTAAGTTGGGGAACCCCTTGCCATCGTCGCTGATCGTGAGCACGACTGCGTCGGGCTGGGTTCGCAGCTTGACAGTCACGGTCGTGCACTCGGCGTGGTCGATTGCGTTCTGAACCAGTTCGCTGGCGATGAGTGCTAGGGGAGTGGTCAGATTGTTCGGCAGAATCGCCGGATCACAATCGATGACAAACTCGACAGGACGGGTTGGGTCGACGAGCGCGTCTCGGATCATCGCCGTGAGCATCTTGAGCACCTCGCCAAACTGCACCTCGTCGTCGGTGCGATGCGACAACAACTCATGCACGACCCCGATGGTGCGGATGCGCCGTGCTGACTCGGCAAGTGCTGCTTTGGCATCGTCGGTGGCGACACGGCGGCTCTGGAGCTGGAGCAATGATGACGCGGTCTGCAGGCTGTTCTTAACCCGATGATGGATCTCGGCGATGGTGGCGTCCTTGGTCATCAGTAAGCGGTCACGTTGGCGTAGCTCGGTGATGTTGCGGAGGAGCAGGAGGGCGCCTGTGACCGCCGTCTGGGTGAGGAGTGGCACGCAGTACGTGCTCAAGACCCGCTGGTCGACTTCGATCTCGTCGGTGTAGTCGAGTCGGTTTGCGAACGCCTGGCGTACGCCGGGAGCATCGATGCCCATGTCGCCGAGCCGGTCACCCATATTTACGAGGTTGGCGCCGACCTGACGAAGGACGGTCAGGGCGTTCGGCGAGGCGTATTCGAGTTTGCCAGCACGGTCGAACAACATGATGCCGTCGCCGACCCGAGGAGGGTGATCATGGCGGCGAGTCTCGACGCCAAACGGAAAACTGCCAGCAGCAATCATGGCGGCGAACCTGCGGAAGGTGGCAAATGCGTGGATCT
>DNHM01000240.1:0-805 GCA_003485885.1 Acidimicrobiaceae bacterium | reverse complement strand
ATGCGTGGATCTCGAGGTCGCCGGGCATGACCTCGATATGGGGAGCAAATTCCCGAGCCAGGACACCGGCGATCTGGCCTTCGAACCGGATGGGCACGGTGAGTGTGCGAATCCATCGGCCCTGGCGGGATAGGAAAACACCACCGTCCATGACCTGGCCTGACTCATACGCTTGGGTCAGGAGCGGACGGGTCCGCATGGGCAGGACTTCGTCAACCTGATCGACGGGATACATCGTTCGGGCGTTCATTGGTCGCACATGTGAAATGACGCGAAACGCATGGCCTTCGGGTCGCATAATCAACACGTCGGCTTGTGACAGGTCCGCGAGCATGGCGCTGGCCTGAGCGAGGCGATGGAGATGGCGTTGGAGTCCAGGGGTTTGACTTCCGCCCGCGGCCCAGACGCTGGTAGCGACCACGGCGATTATTCCTCCTGGTAGGCGAGCTGTGCCGCTCGTTGTTCGCGGCGGGCGACCATGAACCGATGCACGAGGAAGGCGGCGATCGCTGCGGCTACTAACAACAAGACGTAGTTCAACGGGTCGAGTCCAATCGGCTCGGTCAGCATGAGGCCTTTGGGTTCTGCGGCGCCCTCTTGCCAGGCGAACGTGAAGGATTCTTCGGTGAGATCACCGTCGATGCCATTCACCACAAATGAGACCAGATAGTCACCAGGGCTGTTGATTGGCTCGATCAGCGCAATAACCAGGCGCTGGTCTTCTCGGTTGACCTGGCCAGCGAGTTCATTGCCGGCAGGGTCAAACACCTTGGCGTCTTGTGGTTTGGTGATGTCAAGGTTGAAG
>DNHM01000190.1 GCA_003485885.1 Acidimicrobiaceae bacterium | reverse complement strand
CGCCGCGGCCAACCAGTCGCCAACAACGGCGATCGGCTCCGGCCCAGCAAAGTTCTGGTTGAAGAAACGGGGGTGGGTCGTGTGCATGGAACGATCGATGATCGTCTGCACCGCGTCAGCCAACTGGTCAGGAGACACCGGTTGCTGGTCGACATCGATCCCCAGACCAACAGTGGTTGCGAACTCCGCAATCAGTTCGTTCGGGCTCGCATAGTCAATGACCCGATCGCTGGCAACGGGCGGATCGAAGACGTAGTCCAGCGCCTGGTCTGCAATGCGCTTGGCCGCATCGGTCACGAGAGCCCCAGCCGTTCAAGTTGCTCAGCCGGCGCTTCGACTTCGACAAGCGCGGTGCGCAACAGGTCAGCCATTTCGGCTTCGGTTGTTTCACCCCGGCGGTTCTCGCCTTCGTCGGGATCCACGCCCAGGTCATAGAGATGATGCTGGCCCACAGCCCGGGCGCCTCCGGCCCAATACGGCAGCTGGTCACCTTCGGCAAACGGTTGCCGGATCACAGGAACGTCGGAACCCGGCATGAAGTCCAAACCCGCTCGCCGGTCCGGCTTGGGCCACGGCATGAAACTGGCCAGGTCGTCTTGGGCGGGCATGGTTGACCACCGGTTCGACCACATCGACAACGGCAGGTTGTCGTCGACTGGAGCCCGCGCATACTTGTGCTGACCATCGGTGACCTGCACCCAGTTACCGAACACGCCGCCGATCGCCCAGTCACGAATGCTCGAGGCCTGGTCGGTCAGCAGTGGAACCAGCGATTCGCCATGAGTGCGATGTTCGAGCTCCACACCAAAGGCATCGGCGATGGTGGCGTTCAGGTCGACGTTCGTGGTGAGCGCATCGATCTCGCCGCCGCCGGGTCGCCCGGGCCAATGGATCATGAGGGGCGTGTGTCCCAGCGGCTCGAACTGCGGAACCATGGGTTTACCCCAGATGTCGGCGTTGGCTTCCTCACCCGGCGCTCCCACCATTCGCTCCTCGCCGAGATAGTGGCCATGGTCGGTGCACACGATGACCGCGGTGGTGTCCCACAAATCGTTGGCGTCGAGTTCGTCGAGCAGCTTGCCGAAGTGATGATCGATCATCGACATCTTGGCGCCGTAGTTGTTGCGGATGTTCCGACCTTGCTTGGCTTCGAGCGCGCCGGTAGTCACGCCACCAATGGCATAGGGCGGCCACACCAATCGCTCGCCGTCCCACGATTCCTCGTCGTACTTCGACGCCCATGGTTCCGGCGTGTCGAACGGCTCGTGGGGGTCGAACTCGTCGATGAATAGGAACCAACGATCATGCGCCTCGGACGCATGTCGCACCCAGTCCGACGCTGCCTTCATGGTCTTTGGGCCAGGGAAGTCGTCTTCGGTGCGGAACCAGCTCCGAGCATCGTCGTAGTGCCGACGACCAAACCGATCGTTATCGATGTTAAATCGTGACCGCAGGAACCAACCACCGTCGACGGCCGACGGCAGGGTCGGTGCGCCGATTGCGGTGGGATCTTCGAAGGTGCGCCAGGCGTCGCCTTCGTGTCCACGCAGGTATTCCCAGCCAGCGAAATCGGTGTGGTAGTTCTCGCCACCGGTCTCGAACAGATGCGGATGGTCCGACGCCAGCATGGTCGTAACACCCGACCGACGAAGTGCCGCAGTGATCGATTCTTCCCACAACTCGATCGAGCCCCATGGCTTCCACAAGAAGTCGAGCGCACCACACAAGATGTCGTGCCGAGCTGGCATACAAGGTAACGATCCGGTCACGTGTGATGTAAACAGAGTCGAGCGCGCAGCAAAACGATCCAAGTTCGGGGTCTCGAACTCGGTGCCGCCGTAAGCCCCAAGCATGTGCCGATTGAGCGAGTCGAGCAAGACCACAACGACGTTTGTTGGACCAGCATCTAGAGGATTGTCAGGCACGACGCCATCGTAGGTTCAAACCGCATACCGGCACCGGTCAAGAGGGCGCTTCAAAGTCAGCGCAGATTCGACGGCTGATCTTGGTGTGCATCAACCGAGCGATCGGCCCCTCCGTCCCCCAGAACCAACAAACACCTAACGGCACCACGAAACGGTTGTTAGCTGACAGATAAGGATGCAGGGTTGAACAGCCATCGCAGCGACTCGGCGAACATGGATCCGGCGTGGCGGAGAGTGTGGCCACCAGTGCCGAACTCGAATCGCATGTCGTAACCGGCGAACTCCAATGCGGCAGCAACTTGCTGGTTTGCTAGCGGCCAACTTCCGTAGATGATGTCGGCGTCGCTCTCGCCGCTTTGCATGAACACCCGAATCGGGTGGCGTTCGGTTGAGCGGATGAGGTAGGGCCATGCGTGCCCGCCGCGGAGGTTGACGAACGAACCACAGTGGCTCAGCACCAACCCGAACTGGTCCGGGCGGTGCCATGCCGCTGTCCATGCACAGATTCCACCGCTTGAGTGACCAACGACTCCCCTGCGGGCTGGGTCGTCGGTGATTGAGCTGCCCAGGTGGTCCTGTACGAACGGAATGACCTCGTCGACGAGCAACGATGCGTAACGATCGGTCATCGAGTCATATTCGATACAGCGCTGTCGCGCAGCTCTTGGGTCTCGGTTCATTTCCCACGGCGACGAACTAGGCGGCACGTCGATACCGCGACCTGGCGTGACGAATACGCCGACTACCGGTCCGACCGTTCCATCGGCATTCACGGCATCGAGCACGCGCTGAGCGCGCACCGGCCCCTCGGCGTTCAGATAACTGTGGCCGTCGTTGAACACCAACAGCGCAGGCGACACTTCGTCGGTTAACTCATCGGGGCAGACGATCCATACATCTCGCAGCGTGTCTGGATACAGAGCACTCGATCGCCAGTCGGGGAAGTAGCTGATGGAGCTGCAGGTTGGCCCTTCGGCCAGTGCCTCGGCACATGGCTCGTAGATCGTGTCGCCGGGCGTATCGAGCGCCTTCATGATTTCTCTGTTGCGGCGACCGTTGACCGCAGCGTCACCATGCACCTCGGTGAAGTTCTCGTGCAGGCCAAACCGTTTGTACGTCTCAAGATCCACCCGCGCACCGTAGTCGGACGAGGTCGATGGCGCCGGAGGCGACTGGAGCTTGCGGTGCATGTTCTCATGCCAGTGCGCGATATTGCATTCACGACGCTGCAAGATGTGCTGTCGAGGCACTTGAGCGTTTCGAACGCCCTCGCCGATCACCCGTTTGAGTCGTTCCCGATGCCGCATGGTGGGCTGGTGGTAGTCGGCGTACTCGGGGACGACAGACCCGCCCCGTACTCGCTGCCACTACGACCATCGTCTACATCACGTAACCGACATACCATGCGAAATAGGACGACATCGACCGGGACTATGTGGTGCCGTGCCCTCCAGCTAACGAACAGGCAGCCAGGTAGTCCTTCGTCAACAAACCAACTCGACGTGTGGCGCCGATCTCGGGAATCACGATATTGGCTCGACCGTGACGCGTCGCCAACCGTCACTGTTCCGGCTCCATGCCACAACCCCACACTACGTTTGGCACGTGTCCTCGGCTGGCAAGACGCGCACCATTTCGCTGAACCATCCCCTCGATCTGCGAGCGACGCTCAGTGATCGGGTTACCGGCGATCCAGGCGGCGGGATTCAGCAAGGCTGGCGAGCGGCCCGCACCCCTGAGGGTTTGGCCTCGATGCGCATCCGACTCGACAACGAAGGCGTCGAGCTCGAAGCGTGGGGACCAGGAGCCGACTGGTCGCTCGACACCGCGCCAGCACTGCTCGGGCTCGATGACGATCCGTCCACCTTCACAGCCCACCATGACATCATCGCCAAACTGCATCGACGTTTCCATGGCCTACGCATCGGCAGAACCGGCTTGATCTGGGACTATCTACCGCTGGTAATCCTGGAACAAAAGGTAACGGGAGCTGAAGCAACACAAAGCTGGCGCAGCCTGGTGGGCACCTTTGGCCAGGACGCTCCCGGTCCGGAACCATTAAGGATTGGGCCTCCACCTGAAGTACTCGCCGCACTGCCATATCACGACTTTCATAGTCATGGCGTCGAACGTAAACGTTCCGAGATCATCATCAATGCTGCTCGACGGGTAAACCGAATCGAAGAGGCCACAGAGATGCCGGCAGCGCAGGCCTACAAACGGCTCATGGCGTTTCGTGGCATCGGCATCTGGACAGCATCGCTGGTCTTGGGCCGAGCGATCGGCGATCCGGATGCGATTCCGATCGGCGACTACCACGTGAAGAACACCGTGTGTTGGGCTCTGGCCGGCGAACCACGAGGGACCGACGATCGGATGATCGAACTACTGGAGCCCTATCGGGGTCATCGCCAGCGAGTGGTCCGGCTGCTCCACCTAGGCGGTATTGGCGCACCGAAGTACGGACCTCGAACGGTTCCACGAGACATTCGCCGCCACTGACTCTCGACCCAAAACGACCGATGCCGACCCCCGCCAGGGTCGGCACCGGTCGTCTGGGAGTTATTGCGGGAGCGTCACGCTGATTGTTGTGTAGCCGGAGTTATCGCCGATTACCTGGGCAATCGAGCCATCGGGACCAGTGAGCTGGGCGAACACTGTCCCGTCTTGGTCACTTGCGATGTTCTGCGTCCACCCGCTACTGAGCAGCGTAGCGATTGAGGTTGCCGCGTATGGTTCGTTGGGGTCGTGGTTGAACACGCCGCTCGTGACCACCGTGT
Organism: Acidimicrobiaceae bacterium; assembly: GCA_003485885.1. Taxonomy (GTDB): domain Bacteria; phylum Actinomycetota; class Acidimicrobiia; order Acidimicrobiales; family UBA10347; genus UBA10347. The sequence goes on along the minus strand of DNHM01000190.1, from coordinate 185 downwards.
CGCCGAGATCGAGTATCGAGAAGCTCTGGCTGCCGGGTACCAGGGTGGCAGGCACACCCAGTGCCTGTGGCCAGGTCGGCGGGGCGTCCTGCGAAGTGAAGATCCCGAGCTCACCTTCATCGGTCTGGATGGTGACACCGCCGTCGTCGTCGAAGTTGATAGCCCCGTCGCCCTGGTCGGTATCG
>DNHM01000053.1 GCA_003485885.1 Acidimicrobiaceae bacterium | reverse complement strand
GTAGTGAGCCGATCAGTAGTGAGCAAGGCCGTGTCCGACGAATCGACGGTCCCGGTCGACAAGAAATAGAGCCAGGAGCGAGGGACGAGTGGGCGGAGCCGACAGAGGACGCTCGCCATATGGCTTGACGCCATATCCGACGAACGTCGGCCGGAGCGAAGCAGTGCAACCCAGAGTGGTGCAGCACAGAGCGGTGCGACACAGAGCGATCGCAAAGGCAGCTCGCCGGTGGAAGAGGAACGGTAAGCTCGGCATCTATGTCAAGCATTGTTGTTCAGCTTCCTGACGGGTCCGAGCGAGAGCTTCCCGCAGGTGCCACCGCCTATGACCTAGCGGCCGATATCGGTCCTGGTCTCGCCAAGGCTGCGTTGATTGCCACCGTCGATGGCCAAGAACGAGACCTGAACACTGAACTGACCACCGGCGCCTCGGTGGCGCTCATTACCGACTCGTCGGAGCAAGGTCTGGAGACACTTCGTCACTCGACCTCTCACGTGTTGGCCCAAGCGGTACTGGAACTGTGGCCAGGTGCCACGTTTGCAATTGGCCCGCCAATTGAACATGGCTTCTACTACGACTTTGAATTGCCAAAGGGCGGCACGTTCTCCGACGAAGATCTAGAACGTATTGACACCAAGATGCGCGACATCATCGCTGCTGACCAGCCGTTCGTGCGTGGCGAGGTAAGCGCGGCCGAGGCACTCGAGATGTTCGCCGACCACAAGTACAAGCGCGAAACGATTGAGCGTGTCACCGGTGCCGAGGATCCCGAGCTAGCTACCGAAGTTGCCGCCGACGGCACGGTCAGCTACTACCGCAACAGCGACAGTTTCGTTGACCTGTGCCTCGGCCCGCATGTGCCCAGCACCGGTCGCCTTGGTCACTTCAAACTCATGTCCGTCGCGGGGGCGTATTGGCGCGGCCGCGAAAACGAACCCATGCTGCAGCGCATCTACGGCACTGCATGGTCGTCGAAGAAGCAACTGAAGCAGCACCTGCATCGCCTTGAAGAAGCCGCCAAGCGCGATCATCGCAAACTAGCCAACGAGCTTGATCTGGTTTCGTGGCCACAAGAACTTGGCCCAGGCCTAGCCGTGTGGCATCCCAAGGGCGCGCTTGTGCGCAAGATCATCGAGGATTACAGCCGCGACCGCCACGAAAACGGCGGTTATGACTTTGCCTTCTCACCCCATATCGCCAAGGCGAACCTGTGGGAGACCAGCGGTCACCTCGACTTTTATGCCGACGGCATGTACCCGCCGATGGAACTCGACGGCGCTACCTATTACCCCAAACCAATGAACTGCCCATTCCACGTAATGATCTACAAGTCGTCGCAGCGAAGTTACCGCGAACTGCCGATGCGTATTTTTGAGCTGGGCACGGTCTATCGGTACGAGTTGAGCGGCGCGATTCACGGGCTGCTTCGAAGCCGCGGCTTCACTCAGGACGACAGCCATATCTTCTGTACCCGAGAAGAGATGCAGGACGAACTTGCCTCGTTGCTCGAGTTTGTGTTGTCGGTACTCAAGGCATTTGGCTTCGACGACTTTCAAGCCAAACTGTCGACTCGTCCGCCTGAGAAATCAGTGGGCGACGACGAGATCTGGGAGGCCGCAACCGATGGTCTGCGAGCCGCCCTTGAAACTGCTGGCCTCGACTATGTCGTCGACGAAGGTGGCGGCGCGTTCTATGGCCCCAAGATCGACGTCGACGTCAAGGACGCAATCGGACGAGCCTGGCAACTGTCGACCATCCAGGCTGACTTCAACCTGCCAGAACGTTTCGACCTCGAATATGTGGCCAACGATGGCGAACGCAAACGTCCGGTCATGATTCATCGAGCACTGCTCGGCAGCGTCGAGCGGTTCTTCGGTGTGTTGCTTGAGCACTATGCGGGAGCATTTCCGGTGTGGCTCGCGCCTATGCAGGTGCAGATTTTGCCGGTGGCCGAGGCCCACGACGACTACGCACACGATGTTGCCGCTCAGCTGAAGACCGCTGGTTTCCGAGCCGAAGTCATTGCAGCGACCGACCCACTTGGTAAACGAGTTCGTAACGGCAAATCGGCCAAACTTCCCTATGTGCTCGTCGTAGGCGACGACGATGTTGCCAACAACACCGTGGGGGTCAACGCTCGAGGCCTCGACGTAGAGCGCGACGTCACCGTCGATGCTTTCTTGGCTCGACTGGCGAACGACGTCGAAACCCACGCGTAAGTAGGTCGCACGACATGCTTGAACGGCTGTGGGCAGGATGGCGAAGCTCGTTTGTCTCTGGCAAAGGGGTGCCCGATAACGTCCCAGTCGAAGCCGAGGGCACACTCTTTGAGCGCATCCTGGCTTCAGAAGAAGATGCCGAAGCCGCAATTATTCATCGTGACACGCTCGTCTCGGTGATCCTGAATATTTATCCCTACAGCAGCGGACACATGCTGGTCGTACCGAACCGGGGTGTCGCCAAACTCAGCGACTTATCGACAGGTGAGTCGCGCCAATTGTGGGACACGGTGCAACATGCCGTGGGTGTCGCCGAAGCCGTGTACCGGCCAGGTGGCATCAACGTTGGGCT